>NC_001263.1:2590000-2648638 GCF_000008565.1 Deinococcus radiodurans R1 = ATCC 13939 = DSM 20539
TTCGACACACTGAGACTCAGGTGGCGAAGCCTCGGCTAGGGTCGCCAGGGTGAGGGCCGGGACGGCCTCCAAGGCGTAAGCTCCAGGTCGTGGTAGGCAGCCAGCGTCCGGGGATGCACCGGAATGCCCTTGCCCTGCAAGTAAGTGACCTTGGACGTGACCGAGCGCCGCAGCGCAGCGCCGAGGTCGTTCAGGGCGAGCTCGCGGATGTCGGCATTGACGCCGCGCCCCGGTTCGGATACGTCGGCGATGTAGACGCAGGCGGCGACCCGGTTGCCTCCCCGGGGGCCGGTGGTGTGGTCCTCGACAGCGGCCAGGACGCGCTCGTCGCGGTAGCCCCAGCGTTCGAGCAGGGTGCGGGCGGCGCGGCCATGCAGCGCGAGCGGGTGGCGACTGTCGATGTCGCACTCCGGCGGGGCGAGGCGCAGCAGTTCGCTTTCGGGGAGGTCGCGGGCAATGTCGTGCAGGATGCCGGCGGCGTAGGCCTGGGCGATTTCCTCGGGCGAGAGCGCGGCGGCCTCGGCAATCTCGCGGGCGAGTTCGGCCACCCGCAGCACGTGTTCGTAACGGCGGGGCTTGACCATCAGGCGCACGCGCTCCTGCCAAAGCGGCAGCTCGTCGAGGGCGGCGGGCAGCGCTGCGGTAAACGGAGGGCCATCATGCGTGAAGCCTCATGCGGGTTGGCGGAGTCTCTCCCACAGCATGGCTCGGAGTATACGACAGCGCGTCGTCAGTCGCCGGACTCTGGGACGCCGGGTTTCCCAGTGCTGAATTCCGCATCGCTGGACCTCTAGCTCAGCGGCGCCGTTATGCTGACCGCAAGATGCCCAAGTCGCCCCCCGTGTCCCGCTACTACGATGTCAAACGCGACGAGCAGGGCCAGCGTTACATCGAGGTCAAAGTCACCGGCCTCGCCCTGCTGCAAAACCCGCTGCTGAACAAGACCACCGGCTTTACCCCCGAGGAGCGCCGTGAACTGGGACTCGAAGGGCTGATTCCGCCGCACATCAGCTCGTTCGAGGAGCAGAAGCACCGCACCTACCTGCGCTACCTCGAAGCGCCGACCGACCTTGCCCGGCACGAGTACCTGCGGGCGCTGCAAGACCGCAACGAGGTGCTGTATTACGCGATTCTGGAAGACCACCTCGAAGAAATGCTGCCGATCATCTATACCCCAACGGTGGGCGAGGCGGTCAAGCTGTACTCCAACAATTACCGCTACCCGCGCGGCTTTACGGTCAGCACCAACGACATCGAGCGGGTCGAGGAAATGCTCGACAACGTGACGGTGAACGACGTGCGGATGATCGTCGCCACCGATTCGAGCGCGATTCTCGGGATTGGCGACCAGGGGTTCGGCGGCATGGCCATCAGCATCGGCAAGCTCTCGCTGTACACGGCGGCGGGCGGCGTGGGGCCGGACAAGACGCTGCCGGTCGAACTCGACGTGGGCACCAACCGGCAGGACCTGATCGACGACCCTCTCTATCTCGGCGTGCATCACCGCCGCTGGCAGGGGCAGCAGTACGACGAGTTCGTGGACGCCTTCGTGGAGGCGGTCTCGGCCCGTTATCCCAAGGCGATTATTCAGTGGGAGGATTTCTCGCGCGGAACGGCTTTCCGGGTGCTGGAGCGCTACCGCAAAGTGGTGCCGAGCTTCAACGACGACATTCAGGGCACCGGGGCGATGGCGCTCGCTGGGCTGCTGCGGGCGAGCCGCATGAAAGGCGAATTCCTGACCGAGCAGGTGTTCGTGGTGGTCGGCGCGGGCGCAGCGGGCATCGGCGTGGCAAGCGCCATTCGGCAAGGGCTGGAAGCCGAGGGACTAGCGCCGGAAGAAGCGGGGCGGCGGGTGTACGTGGTGGACCGCTACGGCCTGCTGATGGAAGGGCAGCCCGACCTGGAGCCGCAGCAGATGCCCTTCGTGCGCCGCCGGGGAGACCTGGAGGGCTGGACGTTCGGGGGCGAGTACCCCACGCTGCACGAGGTGCTTGTTCATGCCCGCGCCACCGCCCTCCTGGGCTTTACCGGGGTGCCGGGCCTGTTCCGGCAGGAAGACATCGAAGCGATGCTGGCGCACACGCCCCGGCCCATCGTCTTTCCGCTGTCCAACCCGTCGAGCCATGTCGAGGCGCGCCCCAGCGATATCGTGGCGTGGACGCGCGGCGGCGCTATCGTGGCGACCGGCAGCCCCTTTCCCGACGTGCCCTACGACAACGAGCGGATTCCGGTGGGGCAGGGCAACAACGCTTTTATCTTCCCCGGTCTGGGGTTCGGGGCGGTGGTCAGCCGCGCCCGCGAAATCACCGACAATATGGTGATGGCCGCTGCCCTGACGCTGGCGGAATACACCACGCAGCACCACCCCCACCTCGTGTACCCGCCGATCAGCGAGCTGCGGGAACTGAGCATTCACGTTGCCGTGCGGGTGGCGGAGCAAGCGATTCAGGACGGGGTGTGCGCCGAGCGGCGGGTCCGCAACATGGACCGTGAACAGCTCGCAGCGCTCATCCGCGAGCGGGCGTGGCTGCCCCGGCCCCTGCCTCTGCGGCGGGAATAGGCGGGAGAAGCACGGGCCCGCCCCATCTCCCATTGCGCGGCGGCGCCCTGCACCAGAATCGGCGGGTGACTCTTCCTTCCGTTCCGCTGCCTGCTGTTTTGCCCCCGCTGACCGACCACGCCGGGGCCGTCGCCCACCTGTCACGCGACCCGGTGCTGGCGCAGGTCACCTCGCTGTGCGGCGAGTTGCCGGTGCTGGCGCCCACGCCGGACCCCTTCGGGCGGCTGGTGCGGAGCGTGGCGGGGCAGCAGCTCAGCGTGAAGGCGGCGCAGGCCATCTACGGGCGGCTCGAAGGGCTGCCGGGCGGCGTGGTGCCGGCCGCCCTGCTGAAAGTTTCCGGCGACGACCTGCGTGGCGTGGGGTTGTCGTGGGCCAAAGTCAGGACGGTGCAGGCCGCCGCCGCTGCCGCCGTGAGCGGGCAAATCGACTTCGCGCACCTGAGCGGGCAGCCCGACGAACTGGTGATTGCCGAGCTGGTACAGCTTCCCGGCATCGGGCGCTGGACCGCCGAGATGTTTCTGCTGTTCGCGCTTGCCCGGCCCGACGTGTTCAGCTCCGGCGACCTCGCGCTGCGGCAGGGGGTGGAGCGGCTGTATCCGGGGGAAGACTGGCGAGACGTGACGGCCCGCTGGGCGCCTTACCGCTCGCTGGCCTCGCGCTACCTGTGGGCGAACAGTGCTCGGATGCAGGCGGGCGGGGCGCCGCTCTGAAGGGTCATACGGGTCCGAACTCTCCTTCGCGCATTCGGGAAAAACGCCCGAATGCACTCCGCTCCGTCCAGACCCGTATTTTCTCTGATTCACTCCGTTCGGAAAAATAGCCTGCATCAGCAAACTATTTTTCAGAGTGGTCTCCCTCCTCCCGCGCCTGCCACTGCTCCTGCCACTGTGCGTAGGTCAGGCGCCCGAGTTCGAAGGTGTCGCGGGTGTGCGTATAGGTGCCACGTCCGCCCATCCGCCCCACGAGGTCGAGGGCAGCGGTGTCTACGTGGTGTTTTTCCGCGTCCAGCACGGCGTCCTCGCGCAGCCACAGGCCGAGCACTTCACCCAGGATAATGCGGGTGCGGCCAATCGAGACGGTCTGCACCTCGCGGCATTCGAGCGCGGCGGGGGCAGCGGCCACATGGGGCACCTGCACCCGCCGTCCGGGCGCGAGCTGAATACCGAGGGCCTGCGCTTCGTCCATGCCGCGCGGAAAATCGGTGGCGCTGAGGTTCATGACCGCAGCGAGCGCGGCGCTGACCAGACTGACGGTAAATTCGCCGCCGGAGCCGATGTTGAGCGCAGAATCTTTCGGCGTGCCGTCCGCGCGGTCACCGGGCGCGAAGGCGACGACGGGCGGCTCGGAGCCCATCAAACCGAAAAAGGAGTAAGGCGCGAGGTTGAAGCCCAGCTTCCCTGTTTCACCGCTGCCCCGCGTGCCCACCCAGGCAATCGGACGGGGCACCACGGTGGCGGTGAGCAGTTTGTAGCGGGCCGACTGCGGCAGCGCCGTGAGGTCGAAATGGGTGTGCGACATGGGGGCAGGGTACTGGGGCACTCAGCAGGTGAGGTGCAGTGCTCTACGCTGGGGCCATGAGCGCCCCTACCTCTTACCGTGACGCCTACGCCCGGCTCTCACGCATCGCCGCCGAACTCGAAACGGGTGAGGCCGACCTCGACCGGGTGCTGCCGCTGCTCGAAGAAGCCCGCGCCGCCTACGCCGAGTGCAAGGGCCGCATCGAGGCGGTGCGCGGCGTGCTGAGCGGCGACTGGGGCCAGGACGCCGCGCAGGACCCGGAAGAGGGGGAGGAAGACGAGGACGACGCCTTCTGAGCTGCCCAGCGTATGCTCTGGTCCATGACCGACGGTGCAACTCCGGCCACCCCGCCGACTGCGGCTCCCGAGGAGCGCTTTCCCCACGTCAACCCGCTGGTGTACCGCTTCGTGGTGGATGTCACCTTTTTGCCTGTGCTGCTCACGGGAATGCATATCGACGTGCACGGGCGCGAGCACGTGCCGCCGCCCGGCACCCCGCTGGTCGTGGCCGCCAACCACCAGTCGGCGCTCGACCCCTTCCTGATTGCCCGCGCCCTGCCGCCGGGCCGTTACCTCCAGTTCATGGCAAAGCGTGAACTGTTCGTGCCGGTCATCGGCGACATCATCCGCGCCGGGGGCAGTTTTCCGGTGGACCGGGAGAGCAACGACGTGGGGGCCATCCGCACCAGCCTGCGGATTCTGAAGGCAGGCGGCACGGTCGGCATTTTTCCGCAGGGCACGCGCGGCGGGCAGGAACTTCACGGCGGGGCGGCCCTCATCGCGGCGCGGGGGCGGGCACCCATCTTGCCTGCGGGGATCAGCCACGACGGCAAACGCTGGGTGGTGCGCTTCGGCGAGCCTTTACCTGCGCGGGGCGGCATCAAGGCGAACACCGAGGAACTCGGGCGGCGCTTGCAGGTGCTCGCGCAACCGGTGGGCCGTCACCTCTAACGTCCGGGGCTATACTCCTCGCAGCAGGCGCAGGGAAAGTCCGGTTTCAGTCCGGCACTGTCGCGCAACGGTTTTCAGTCCGAACACCTCGCCTGCTCGCGCTGCCCCTCTCATTTTTGGCGGGCAGCGTGCGGCCTGACCTCTCGCGGAAAGAGGGACCGCCCGTGTCGCTTCTCTTCTTCACGGTTGTCCTTTTTGCCGCTTCCCACCCCGGGGGGCGCTTTTTTTGGTGGCCCCGCAAGGAGACGAAGATGCGTACCTTTTCTGCCCTGCTGCTGACCCTGAGCGCCGGCCTCGCCACGTCCGCGAGTGCCGTCCGCTACCCGCTCACCCTGACCGACGACCTCGGGCGCAAGGTGACGATCAAGGCCGAGCCGCAGCGCCTCATCAGCGTGCTGCCGAGCACCAGCGAAACGCTGTGCGCCATCGGCGCGTGCAACAAACTGGTCGGCGTGGACGACTACAGCGATTTTCCCGCGCAGGTCGCCAAACTGCCCAAGGTGGGCGGGCTGTACGACCCCAACGTGGAAAAAATTGTGAGCCTCAAGCCCGACCTGGTGATCGTGAGCAAGTACGGCAAGCTGACCGAGCAACTCGAACAACTCGGCGTGCCCACCGTGGCCGTCAACCCCGAGACCTACGCCGACGTGTTCAGCAAAACGACCCTGCTCGGCAAGATCGTCAACCGCGAGGCGCAGGCCAAGGCGCTCAACATCTCCATGCAGCGCGAGATCGCCAGAGTCGAGATTCTGACCAAGAACGCCGCCCGCAAGCCGCTGACCTACTTCGAGATCGACCCCACGCCGTACTCCATCGGCCCCAACTCGTTCATGGGCGTGCTGCTGACCAAGGCGGGGGCGCGCAACGTGATTCCGGCGAGTCTGGGCGACTTCCCCAAGATAGACCCCGAACTTATCGTCAAGCAAAATCCGCAGCTCATTCTCGGCACCGATCTCAAGACGGCGAGCGCCCGCCCCGGCTGGCAAAACGTCGCCGCCGTGAAGTCGGGCAAGGTGATCGCCATTCCCAAGGAACTCAATACCATCCTGGGCCGCCCCGGCCCCCGGCTGCCGCAGGCGCTGCGCGGGCTGGCGAAGATCGTTCACCCCGAACTGTTCCGGTGATCCCGGCGGCCATGTCCCTCAGCGCGCGGCGCTCGCGGGTGTATCTGGCATCGGGCACCGCCCTTTTGCTTGCGCTGCTGGGGCTGGCGGTGGTGCTCGGCACCGGGCTGGGGAGCGTGAACATCGCGCCGGGGGCGGTGCTCACAGCGCTGTGGCAGGGCGTGACCCGGCAGGCGCTGGCGGGCGACGCGGTCATCATCTGGCAGATTCGTCTGCCCCGCGTGGTGATGGGCGTGCTCGTCGGCGCGGCGCTGAGCGTGTGCGGCGGGGCGTTTCAGGGGGTCTTTCGCAACCCGCTGTCGGACCCCTACCTGCTCGGCGTGGCGAGTGGGGCGGGGCTGGGCGCGACGGTGGCGCTCACGCTGGGCTGGCCACACGCGCTGATTCCGCTCGCGGCGCTGCTCACGGCGCTGGGAGCGGTGGCGGCGACCCTGCTGCTCGCGCGTGAAGGCCGCCGCTTTCCGCCCACCCGCCTGATTCTGTCGGGCGTGGTGGTGGGCAGCGTGCTGAGTGCCGCCACCACCGCGCTGATGCTGCGCGGCGAGGACCGGGCGCGGCAGGTGCTGGCGTACACGCTGGGCGACCTGAGTTTTTCCGGCTGGCGCGACGTGCTGACGGTGCTGCCGTATGTGGGGCTGGGCTGTGGGGCGCTGCTGCTGCTCGCGCGGGCGCTCGACACGCTGCAACTCGGGGACCTCACCGCCCGCTCGCTGGGCGTGCCGGTGGAGCGGCTGCGGCTGCTGGTGGTCGCCTGCGCGAGTCTGGCGACTGCGGGGGCGGTGGCCTACGTGGGCATCATCGGCTTTGTGGGCCTCATCGTGCCGCACCTCGTCCGGCTGGCGTTCGGGGCGGGGCACCGCACGCTGCTGCCGCTCTCGGGACTGCTCGGCGGGTCGCTGCTGGTGCTGGCCGACCTGCTCGCCCGCACCACGCCGCTTTCACAGGTGGGTATCGTGACCACGTTGCTCGGCGGGCCGTTTTTCCTGTGGCTGCTGAGGCGCGAACGTGGTTGAGGGCGGGGAGCAGGGCAGGGAGCAGAGCGCAGAGGGCGCCGGGCTGCTGGAGGCGCGCGGCGTTCACGTCCGCGCCGGGCAGACGCTGGCGGTGCGGGGCGTGGACGCCACGTTCCGGACCGGAGAATTCGCCGCCATCATCGGGCCGAACGGGGCGGGGAAAAGCACGCTGCTGCGCGCCCTGCTCGGCCTGAGCGGGCTGGAAGCGGGCGAGGTGCGGCTGAACGGACGGCCCCTGCGGACCTGGAACCGCGCCGAGCGCTCGCGGCGGCTGGCCTACCTCGCGCAGTCGGAGCCGCTGCCGCCCGAAACGCGGGTGCGCGACGTGGTGACGCTGGGGCGCGGCGCGGGCGAGTGGCGCTGGGGCCTGCTTCCCACGCGGCCCTGGTCGGAGGCCGACGAGGAGGCGGTGAACCGGGCGCTCGACCGCACCGACACCCGGCGCTTCGAGGACCGGCGCGTGTCCGAACTCTCGGGCGGCGAGGGGCAGCGGGTGGCCCTGGCGCGCGCGCTCGCCGCCGGGCCGGAGCTGCTGCTGCTCGACGAACCGACGAATCACCTCGATCTCGCCTACACCCTCGACCTGATGCGCTCGCTGCGCCGCGAAGTGGAGGCGGGACTGGGCGTCATCGCCGTGCTGCACGATCTCAACCTCGCCGCCCGCGCCGACCGGCTGCTGCTGCTCTCACGGGGCGAAGTGCTCGCCACCGGAACCCCCGCCGAGGTGCTGACGCCGGAGCACATCGCGGCGGCCTACGGCGTGCGGGTGGACGTCACCGAACAGGCGGGGCGGCCGCTGGTGATTCCGGCCGACTAATACGATTTTAATCTGATTCCCGAACATCCGGAAAGGCGCCGGATACCCGTCCATCTCCTTGAAACCGTATTTTTTCCATGCGCTCCGCGCAAAATTGCGCCCGGACATGTCCGGGACTCAATTTGAAACCGTATAAGCACCTCGAAGTTGATCTTTAGATTGACCGAGCGAAGCGAGTATCGAAAAAAGTACGTCGAACCGGGAATGGAGTAGTTTCGGTGCTGTTCCGAAACTGCGGAATGTTGGGTTCGACGTACTTAGCTCCCTTGCCCCCTACACTCTCAGAACTTGACTCTCAGGACTTGCCATGACGAACGGCCCCAAATATTTCCGCACCTCCGGTCACCTTCTCCTGTGCCGGGGCAGCAGTTGCCAGCAGCGCAACTCGGTCCTGCTGCACAAGGCCCTCTGGAACGCGCTCGAACGTGACGGCCTCGCCTACTACAAGCAGGGCGGCAGCGTTCGCCTCACCGACAGCGGGTGCCTGGGCGCCTGCAAGTTCGGCCCGACCCTGTGCGTCTACCGCGAGCGTGACGGACAACTGGAGCAGGCGTGGTACGCCGGGGTGGATTTTCCGCTGGCCCGCGCCGTCGCCCAGGCGGTGCACGAGGGGGGAGAGTTGCCGGACCAGGGGCGGTACGGCGGCTCACCGGACAACGCCGGGAACCCCTGACTCCCTGTCGGCGTAGAGTGGAGCATGAGACAACCTTTCTGGCAGGCTTCTCTCGTTCTCGCCTCTCTGCTGCTCGGAGGCGCTCAGGCCCAGGGCACCCAGGCCGCTCCGGTCACGGGCGCTCCCCTCTTCGAGCGCCTCTCCCCCGCCGAGCGGCAACTGCTGCTCTCGGTGGCCGGGGTGTCGAGCGGCGACCAGTTTCAGCCGGGGCGCCTGCTGCCGGGCCTGCCTTTTCCCGCGCCCGCGCTGCCGGGTCAACAGGTCATCGGGAGCGTGGAGCAGTCGGACGGCATCCGGGTCGTCGTGCGGACCAGCCTTGAAGCCAACGCCGCCCAGCAGACCGCCGAAAAAGCCTTGCGGGCGGCGGGCTGGCAAAACCTGTATCCGGGGGTGGACAATGGGGGACTCATCTTTCAGTCTTCACCCACGGAGCAGTACGTCTCGCCGCTGTGTAGGCCCGGCGTGCCCGGCAGCTTGACCGTCTTCGCCTTTGAGAGTGAACCAGGCAGCAGCCAGGTGTCTTACCAGTACAGCAGCTTGGGCGCGCAGGGCTGCCCAGCCAACATGCCGCAGGAGGACCCCACACAGCTCAACTTCTACGCGCCTTACCGCAACCAGACGGTGTACCGCCCCGCCGACCGCCTGCAAGAACGCGGGGTGAAGCTGCCCCGGCTCGCCGCGCCGGAAGGAGCGCAGGTGGAAGCCACCAACCTGACCTCCGGCGACACCGAGCTGACGGCCTACACCTCGGTCTACGGTACCCAGAGCACCGAGACGCTGCGCCAGCACTACGCCGCCGCGCTTCAGGCCCAGGGCTGGCAACTGGTGGACACCCGCACCCTGGCCGGGCAGAGCGTCACCCGCTTCACCTTCCGCGCCGGCAAGGAGGAAGGTGTGGGCACGCTGTCGCTCAAGGCGCGAACTGACCTCAAGGACACCACGCGCCCGCCCCGGCACGACGTTCAGTTGGAGCTGCAACTTCCCTGATTGGCGAGCAGCCCGCGTCTGCCGGAACCCTCGCCCCTTGCGGGCCGTATTCCCAGCATGAGCAAACTCGACGGACGCATCGGTGGCCTGACCGCCGGCTATGACCTTCACGCCGACTGGGACGGCTCGCGACTCACGGGGCGTATCGGGGGGCAGATTCAGGGCAAGGACCTCCGGCTGGAGGTGCAGTCGGGCGACGTGGACGGGCGCGTGGGCGGCGTCGTCGCGGGCTTCGACGTGGACGGCGACGTGAGCGGGCAGCGGGTAGAAGTGCGGCTCGGCGGGCGCATCGACGGCGACTCGTTGAGCCTCGACATAAGGGGTGACGAGGTGCGCGGGCGCTTCTCGGGCCGCATTGCGGGCAAGGACGTGACCCTCACCCGGCGCGGCGAGCAGCTCAGCGGGCGCATCGGCGGGCAGGTGGACGGCAAGGACGTGACCCTCACCCTCGGCGACGTGCCGCTCGAACTCGCGGCGCTCGCGGCAGTGTGCGCGTACAAGGCGCTCGAAGACGTGCAACAGGGCACGGCACCGAGCAGCTACGGCGGGGCAAGCTGAGCCCGTTCCCTCCCGCACATTCCCGCCGCTGGGCGCGTGCTACGTTCCGCGCTATGACCGCCCAGACCACAGCGCAGCCCAAAGCCAGGACCCTCGGCGAGCTGCTGCAAACGCCGGAATACGCCGGGCGCAAGCCCTTCGACGGCCAGCGCCGACTGGTGCAGGACGAGGTGCGGGACAATCTGACCCGCAAACTCCGCAGCGGTGAGGAGCTGTTTCCCGGCGTGGTCGGCTATGACGACACCGTGATTCCCCAGCTCGTCAACGCGCTGCTCGCCCGCCAGAACTTCATTCTGCTCGGGCTGCGCGGTCAGGCCAAGAGCCGCATCCTGCGCGCCATTACCGAGCTGCTCGACCCCGAAGTGCCGGTGATCGACGGCGTGGACATGCCCGACGACCCCCTCAACCCCATCGGCGCCGAGGGCCAGCACCTGCTCGAAGCGCACGGAATGGAACTGCCGATTCGCTGGCTGCCGCGTGCCGACCGCTACGTGGAAAAACTGGCGACCCCCGACGTGACGGTGGCCGACCTCATCGGCGACGTGGACCCCATCAAGGCCGCCCGCCTCGGCACCTCGCTCGGCGACACCCGCTCCATGCACTTCGGCCTGCTGCCCCGCGCCAACCGGGGGATTTTTGCGGTGAACGAACTCGCCGACCTCTCGCCCAAGGTGCAGGTCGCGCTGTTCAATATCCTTCAGGAAGGCGACGTGCAGATCAAGGGTTACCCCATCCGCCTCGAACTCGACGTGATGCTGGTCTTTTCGGCCAACCCCGAGGACTACACCGCTCGCGGCAAGATCGTCACGCCGCTCAAGGACCGCATCGGCTCGGAAATCCGCACCCACTACCCCACCGACGTGCAGCTCGGCATGGACATCACCGCGCAGGAAGCCGTGAAGGAAGAGGGCGTGGTCGTGCCGCCCTTCATCGCTGAACTGATTGAAGACATCGCCTTCCAGGCCCGCGAAGATGGCCGCATCGACAAGCTCTCGGGCGTGTCGCAGCGCCTGCCGATTTCGCTGATGGAACTCGCCTGCGCCAACGCCGAGCGCCGCTCGCTGGTCTCCGGTGACGCCCCGGTGGTGCGCGTGACTGACGTGTACGCGGGCCTCCCGGCGATTACCGGCAAGATGGAGCTGGAATACGAAGGCGAACTCAAGGGCGCCGACAACGTCGCCAAGGACCTCATTCGCAAGGCGGCGGGCGCCGCGTATGCCCGCAGCTACGGCAGCGCCGACACCCGCGAGCTGGAAAAGTGGTTTGACCAGGGCAACGTCTTCCGCTTCCCGCAGGGCGGTGACGCGTCGGCAGCCCTCAAGGCCACGGGCGAAGTCCCCGGCCTGTCCGACTTCGCCGCGCAGGTGGCCGGGAGCAGCGACGATGCCGTGCGCGTGTCCGCCGCCGAGTTCATTCTGGAGGGACTGTATGGCCGGAAAAAGCTCTCCCGCGCCGAGGAACTCTACGCCGCCCCCGAACCCGAGCTGAAGCGCGAACGCGGCGGACGCTGGAATTGAGAACGCCTGACGGCGTTGTCTGAGGGTCGAAAGGTCTAAAAGTCGAAGGGAAAAGAAGCGTAAGCCTCGTGCCTACGCTTCTTTTTCTTTTTGAACGGTTTGGAGATTTATGCCTTTGACCCTCTACCCTGGTGGGACTCGTAGAGCTGCGAAGCAGAGAGGGCCTGCCGCAGGCAGGGGTGAGGGGTCTTTCACTCCCCCACCAGCGCCTCGCTCAGCGCCCAGAGTCGCCGGGCGCTCTCATGGTCGAGCGCGTAGGGCTTGTACCCGAACAGCGGGTTGGGCGCGGACTCGTCGAGCGGCGTGCTATGTTGCAGGTCTTCCAGAAAGAGGCCGCCCACCCCGTACAATTGCGGAGAGGTGGCCGCCCACACGCTGGTGGACGCGCCCTCGGCGGGGGTCTTGAACACCGGGTTGAGGGTGCCGTGTTCGTCCTGCCAGCCCATGCGGCGCTGGTCTTCCAGTGGCACAAACTTTTGCAGGCCGGTCATGATGCCGCCGGGGTGCACGGCGTTGGCGGTGAGGCCCTGGTCGGCATAGCGCTGCGTCAGGCCCACGGCAAACAGCGCGTTGGCGGTCTTGCTCTGGCCGTAGGCGTCCCAGGGGTCGTAAGGGCGGCGCTCGAAGTTGAGGTCGTCCCACACGATGTCGCTGCGGCGGTGCCCACTGCTCGTCAGGGCGACGACCCGCGCAGGCGCAGCGGCCATCAGCGCCGGCAACAGCTCACGGGTCAGCAGGAAGTGGCCGAGGTGGTTGGTGCCGAACTGCGTCTCGAAGCCGTCCACGGTGCGGCTCTGCGGCGTCGCCATCACGCCCGCGTTGTTGATGAGAATGTGGATTCGCGGCGCGAGCTGCCGAATCTCCGCCGCGCCCCGCCGCACCGACGCGAGCGAGCCGAGGTCGAGGTCCACCAGTTCCACCGTGCCGCCGGTGCTCTGGCGCAACTCCGCAGCCACCCGCTCACCCTTGGCACGGTCACGCACCGGCAGGATGACGTGGGCACCCGCGAGCAGCAGGGCGCGGGCCGTCTCGGTGCCGAGGCCGGAAGCGCCCCCAGTCACGACGGCAGTTTTGCCCTTCAGGTCCACGCCGCGCACGACCTCGGCAGCGTCGGCGCGGGGTGCCAGGGGACTGATGATGCGGGGTCTGTCGCTCTGAGAACTGTTACCGTGGGTCATGGAGGGCAGCCTACGCCGAGCCAAAGCAAAAAAGCGGGCGCAGGCTCCGTTCGGCCCGCGCCCCTGCAAAGGAATCTAGATCAGAGCTGGTTGTACGCCGCGCTGAAGGTGTCGCACTGGTTGGGGTTGCCGGTCTGGAAGCCGCGCATAAACCAGTTCACGCGCTGCTGGCTGGTGCCGTGGGTAAAGGAGTCGGGCACGACCATTCCCTGGCCCTGACGCTGCAAGGTATCGTCGCCAATCGCAGCGGCGGTGTTGATGGCCTCGCGGACGTCGTCTTCGGTCAGGTTGGCCGCCTCGCGGCCCTTGACGCTGTTGCCCCACACCCCGGCGAAGCAGTCGGCCTGGAGTTCCAGGCGCACGCTGTAGGAGTTCTGTTCGGCCTCGCTGCGGGCCGCGCGCTGCTTGCGCTCCACCTGCTCGGCGATGCCGAGTTCGTTCTGGACGTGGTGCCCGACCTCGTGGGCAATCACGTAGGAGTAAGCGAAGTCGCCGCCGCCGCCGAGCTGGCGCTGCATCAGGTTGAAGAAGCTGGTGTCGAGGTAGAGCTTGGAGTCGAGCGGGCAGTAAAAGGGGCCGGTGGCCGACGACGCCTGACCACACGCGCTGCTGACGCTGCGGCTGAACAGCACCAGCGTAGGCTTGGTGTACTGCCGGTTCGACTGCTGGAAAATCTGTGTCCAGGTGCGGTCGGTGCTCGCCACGATGCGGTCGGCGAACTGGTAGTCCTCGTCTTCGGCCTGCCCGCCCTGCGCCTGCGATTGGGCCTGCGTCTGGGCGGGGGACTGTTGCTGGCCGCCGCCGGTCACCACGCTGGGGTCAATGCCGAAAAAATAGGCGATGAGCGCCAGAATCAGGCCGCCGATGCCGCCGCCGACCGCGAGGCCGCCGCCGGGCAGCCCGCCGCCTCCGCGCCTGTCTTCGATGTTGCCGCCGCCGGGTAAGTTTCTCCAATCCATGTGTGGACTCCTGTTCGGGGTAGAAAAGAGCGACGCCCTCTGAGATACGGTCCCCTGAGCCACGCCGCTGCGCTTGCGCCCCCGATTCTAGTCGGCGCTGTCTGACCCGGCCTTTATCGTGGGGTTACCCAGTTGGGGCATGACCGGTTGAAGCATGAACAGTGGGGGTATGAAACGGGCAGCGGGCGCGCACGAAGCGCGGCGACTCCTCGCGGGCGCGGTAGCGGCGACTCCACAGCGGCGTGGTGGCGGGCGAAAGCGGTGGCACCAGCCACGACCACTTGCCGCGCACCTCGCGCCCGGCGCGGGCCTCGCGTTCCTCAAAACGGACGTGGTGCGCTGTGACGGTGTGATGGTCGGCAAGCTTGACCCCGGCGGCGTCGAAGGAGTGCAGCACCGCCACGTTCAGCTCGACCAGCGCCCGGTCACGCCACAGCGTGCGCTCGCGCGAGGTGTCCAGGCCCAGGGCGCGGGCGACGGCGGGGAGTTGGTCATAACGGCCTACGTCGGCGAGGTCGCGGGCGGCAATCTCGGTCTGCACGTACCACCCGCTGAAGGCGCAGGGCAGGTGCAGCCCGCCGATGTCCAGGTGCATGTCGCTGATGACCGGCAGCGCGTGCCAGCGCAGCCCCAGCTCGCCGATGCCGAGGCAGACGGGGTGGGTGATGGCGACTTCCTGCACGGCCTGCGGAGGGAGGGAAAACAGTTCCGCTCGACCATTCACTTCAATGAGCAGCGGCAGCACCTCGAAACGCTCGCCCCGTGGTTGCCAGCCGAAGCGCCGGAGTTTGTCCACGAAGTCGGCGTTGATGGGGTCGTCGGCGTAGCGGATGAGCTGCGGGTTGTGCAGCCGCACGCCGGGGCCGAACACGCTGATGACAGGCCGGATGTGCCCCCCGCAAAAGGCGTCGTCGAGATGCTGGAGCAGCGCCTCGTAGACCGCCTGCGCCGTGTTCAGCTCGCGCAGGTCGCGCACGCTGAGCGCTTCCCAGTACAGCCGCCCCACGCAGCGGGTAGAGTTGCGCCACGCCACTTTCGCGCCCCAGGTGAGCTCGGCGGACGTGGGCCACCACAGCCCCGCCTCCTCCACCGCGCGCAGCCGGGCGGGGAGGCCGGGTTCTCCCATTTCCTCGTGAAAGCGGCGCAAAAAGGCCCGCATGTCAGGGGTGAGGACGGCGGCAGCGGGGCAACTCATCCCCCGACCTTACCGCCCAGACAGCCGGGGAATGTCCCTCAGGCTCCTATTTTCCTGCCTGCTTCTCTTCGCCCTGCAAGGTGAGGACCAGCCGCCGCGCACTGGCGTGGTCGCGGTGCTCGCACAGGAAAATGCCTTGCCAGCGGCCCAGCGCCAGCCGTCCGCCGCTGACGGGCAGCAGCAGCGACGGCCCCAGCACGCTCGCCTTGATGTGGGCGGCCATGTCGTCGGGGCCTTCCAGCGTGTGCTCGAACTCGCGCCAGCCGTCGGGCACCGCATGATTGAAATACCGCTCGAAATCGCGCCGCACGTCGGGCGAGGCGTTTTCGTTGACGGTCAGGCTGGCCGAGGTGTGCTGAATCCAGACGTGCAGCAGCCCGACCTGCACCCCGGCCAGCTCGGGCACCGCCGCCACGACCTCGCGGGTGATGAGATGAAAACCGCGCCGCTGCGGAGGCAGGGTGAGCTGGTGCTGGGTCCACATGGGGAAAGGGTAGGGCACAGGCCGGGGCAGGCCCAGCGAGTCGGCTTCTCGGCGGGCCGCCTCTTCTCACCCCTTCACCCTCTAGAGCAGGTCTCCGAATTACGCGTGCGTCGGAAAGGCACCGCCACCCGCTCCATTCTTCGTCCTGCTCTTCGTTTTGCACTCGCTCTGCTCGCCAAAAAGCGGTGCCCTCTTTTTGTCAAATGCTCTACCCTCGCCCCATGCGCCGCGTTCTCACCCCGCTGCTGTTGACTCTGGGTATGACCCTCCCCGCTGCCCTGCCCACCGCCGAGGCCGCCTCTACCCTCACCGTGCCGGTGCATGTGCCGCTGGCCGGTGTGCAGCAGGCCGCGAACGCGCAGGTGCCGCAGGAATTTGCGCGGGTGGACCAGACACAGTCGCTGCTCGGCGGCGCGGTGCAGGTGCGAGTGCGCGGGACCGTGACCCGCACGGCGCAGGTGAGCGTGAAGGCCGACGGGGACGCGCTGGTGCTCAGCGTGCCCATTCGCGCAGAGTTCCGCGCCGAGCCGGGCGGGGCGCTGGCCTCGCTCGCCCGCAACTTTGGCGGAGCCGCCACCATCACCCTGCGCCTGACGCCGTATGTGACGCCGACCTGGGAGGTGGGGGTCAGGGCGAGCGCCGAGCACCGCTGGACCGACCCGCTGGCGGTGGACCTGGGGCGCGGCCTCAAGCTGAGCGTGCAGTCGCTGGTGGACCCCCAGGTGCGGGCGCAACTGGACAAATTGACGGCCCAGATCGAGCAGCAGGTGCGCGAGGGCGCCGACCTGCGCCGCCGCGCCGGCACGCTGTGGGCGCGGGCGCAGCGTCCCTGGCCGCTGCCGACGCCCGAGCCTGCCTACGCGCTGGTGCGGCCCCTGGGCCTGGGCGTGACGCCGCCGCGCCTGACCCCCGACGCCCTGAAGCTGGACGTGGGCGCGACCCTCGACCTGGGCGCCGCGCTGGGCCAGCCGCCCGCCACGGTGAAGGTGTCGCCCCTGCCGCCGCTGAAGGTGGGGCCACTGAGCGCCCCCGGCATCGAGCTGAGCGTGCCGCTGCGGCTGCCCTACCCGGAGCTGTCGGCCCTCGCCGCCCGCTACGCCGCGCAGCAGACGCTCACGCTGCCGGTGCCGGGGAGCCCGGTGTTGCGGGTGACGGGCGTGCAGGTGCAACCCGTAGGCACGCGGCTGCGCGTGTCCGTGCAGGCGCGGCTCGACGGGCCGCTGGGCCTGAGCCTGCGCGCCACCACCGACGTGACCGGCACGCCCGCCGTGTCCGCCGACGGGCGCACCGTGTCGCTGCGGGACGTGGAGGTCGAGACCCGCCGCGAGGGCCTGACCGGCAAGGCGGTGGCCTGGCTCGCCGACGCACGCGCCCAGGCGTTTGTGACCCGCGCCGCCCACTTCGACCTCGGGCCGCTGCTGGCCCGGGCACAGGCCCAGGCGCAGAGCAAGCTGCCGTTCACGCCGCTGCCGGGCGTTATGGTGGGCGGTCAGGTCGGGGCACTGAGCGTGCAGAGTATGGCCGTGCAACCCGCCGCGCTGGTGGTCACGGCGCGGGCGGCGGGGCGCTTGCAGGCGCAGGTGAACGCGGGCGAGCTGGTGGACAGCGGACGGGGCAACGGGGGCCGCTAAGCTGACTCCATGCGCCGCCTTTCCCTCCTGCTCGTCGCCCTGCTCGGCGGCGTGGCCCCGCTGGCCCGCGCCCAAGTGCAGGTGATTCCGTTTCCAGGGCCGGCCCCCGCGCCCGTCGCCCCGGCACCGGCCCCTGTACCTCCCCCGCCCCCAAGTGCGCCTGCCGCTGCCCCCGCTTTGCCGGTTGCGCCCGCCCCGGCCCCCGTCGCTCAATCCACCTGCGCCCCCGCCCTGCCCGCGCTGCACCTCGCCGCCGCCGACATCGCGGCTGGGGCGGACGCCTACCGCGCCGTGACCAACCGCGCCGGGGCGCCCAGCCAGTTTCGCTACTGGAAGGTCAGCCCCGCGCAGCTCCCCGCCACCGTGCGCGAGCTGTGTCAGCGGGGGTTTGTCGGCTACGGCACCGCGCCGAGCGGCTCGCTGATGATCGTGCTGGGCGCGCGCTGGCCGGGCGGGACTCCGGCGGAGGCGTCAGCACCCGCGAGTCCTGTCGCCGCTGCCCCAGCTCCGGTTGCCGCAGCGCCCGTTGTCCTAGCTCCAGCCGCTCCTGCTCCGGCAGCTCCGGCCCCGTCTTCCCGGCCCCCGACCTCGCCCACGCTGTCTTCCCCACCCGTGACCGCAGCGGCGCCCGCCGCCCCCGTTCCCGGCCCGCTAGGTGAACTGCTTGCCGGCATCAACGCCGCCCGCACCCAGGGCCGGCGCTGCGGCGGGGTGCAGCGGCCCCCGGTGCCGCCGCTGGTGGTGGACGCCCGGCTGAGCAAGGCGGCGCAGGAGCACGCCGAGGCGATGGTCGCGCAGGGCTTTGCCGAACACGTCAACCCGCGCACCCGCAGCACGCCCGAGAGCCGCGCCCGCGCCCAGGGCTTTTCGGGCCGGGTCAGCGAGAACATCCGCTACGGCACGCCCACTGTGGACGGCGCCCTGATCTGGTGGCTAGGGAGCGCCGTCCACTGCACCAGCCTGATGAGCCGCGACTGGACGCACATGGGCGCCGGCAGCGCGGTGCAAAACGACCAGAGCAGCTTCTGGGTGCTGGTGCTGGGGCGCGAGTAGCCTCTGGGCCGTTAGTCCTTCTTCTTGCGGCGCGGGGCGTCGGTGGGTTGCCAGATGGCGGCCTTGCCCACCTCGGCGCCCACCTGCCGGGCGGCGTCCCAGGCGCTTGTGGGGGCTTGCCGCCCCCGCAGGGCCTCGCGCTGGGCGAGTTCGGCTTCCTGCTCCTGACGGGTGGGGCCGGGGCGGCTGGGCTGACCAATGAGGGCCAGCAGCAGTTCTCGCAAAAAGGTCCACAGGGCGCTGAACATGCCTTCATTCTCACCCGGTTCGCGCATCATGGGGCCGATGTCGCGTTTTGCTCCCGCCACGCCTCTGCTGCTCAGTTTGCTGCTCACCTCCTGTTCTCCCGCCCAGGGCGTGCGGGTGGAGCGGATTACCGGCGGGGGAATGCTCTACACCGTGGCGACGGTGGACCCGGCACGCGACCAGCTCACCCTGCACTGGCTCAACCCGGCCACCGGCAAGCCTTACTCGTCCTTCGCGCAGCTCGGCAGCCGGCTGGGCAAGCAGGGCAAGAAACTGCTGTTCGCCACCAACTCCGGTATCTACATGCCCGGCCCCAAACCCCTCGGCCTGCATGTGGAAGGCGGCAAGACGCTGGTGGGGCTCAACAACGCGGGCAAAGGCGGCGGCAATTTCGCGCTGCTGCCCAACGGGGTGTTCTGGCTGCGGGGCAAAAAGGCGGGCGTGACCGAGACGCAGGCGTACCGGAAACTGGGCCTCGCGCCCGACTACGCCACGCAGTCCGGGCCGCTGCTGGTGGCGAACGGCAAGCTGCACCCCGATTTCAACAAGAGCGGCACCAGTTTCAAGGTCCGCAGCGGCGTGGGCGTGTGCGGGGGCGGCAAGGTGCGCTTCGCCATCAGCGCGGGGCCGGTCAACTTCTACTCCTTCGCCACCTTTTTCCGCGACACGCTCGGCTGTCCCGACGCGCTGTATCTGGACGGCTCCATCAGCGCCTACGCCACGCCCGACACCGACACGCAGTTCACCGAGTTCGCCGGCATCTGGGCCGTCACGGCGCGCTGACGACTGCCGGGGGGGGCCACGTCCGGCGCGCGCCCCTCTCCCTGGCAGCCTCTACACTCTTGCCATGTGGACCCTCGTTCTCAACAGCGGCTCCAGCAGCCTCAAATTTGCCCTCCTGAACCCGGCGTCGGGGGAGGTGCGGCTGTCCGGGCTGGCCGAGCGGCTGGGCACGCCCGCAGCAGCGGTCAAACTGGAGCACAGCGGCCAGCAGGAATCGCGCTCGCTGGAGGGTGGCAGTTACGACGCGGCCCTGGGCGAGGTGCTGCGCGAGCTGGAGACGCTGGGGATGCGCAGCGCCGTACGGGCGGTGGGGCACCGCGTCGTGCATGGGGGCGAGCGCTTCAGCGCCCCGGTGCTGGTCACGCCGGAGGTGCTGGAGGCGGTGAGGGCGTGCGTGCCGCTGGCGCCGCTGCACAACCCGGCGAACATCGTCGGCATCGAGGCCGCGCAGCAGGCGTTTCCGAAGCTGCCGCACGTGGCCGTTTTCGATACCGCCTTTCACCAGACGATGCCCGAAGTCGCCTACCGCTACGCCGTGCCGGAGGCTTGGTACTCGCAGCACGGGGTGCGGCGCTACGGGTTTCACGGGACGAGTCACGCTTACGTGGCAGGCAGGGCCGCCGAGATGTTGCAGCGCCCGCTGCCGACCCTCAACCTGATCACCGCGCACCTCGGCAACGGCGCGAGCGTGTGCGCGGTGGCGGGCGGGCGCAGCGTGGACACCAGCATGGGCCTGACCCCGCTCGAGGGCCTCATCATGGGCAGCCGCAGCGGCGACGTGGACCCCGGCCTGCACGACTATCTGGCGCGGCAAGCGGGGCTCTCGCTGAGTGAAATCACGGCGGCGCTGAACAAGGAAAGCGGATTGCTCGGCCTTTCCGGCCTCACCAACGACATGCGCGAACTGGAAAAAGCCGCCCTGACCGGGCACCGGGGGGCGCGGCTGGCGCTGGGCGCCTTCATCTACCGCCTCGCCAAGTGCATGGCGGGCATGGCGGTGGCGCTCGGGCGGGTGGACGGCGTGGTCTTTACCGGCGGCATCGGCGAAAACAGCCGCACCGTGCGCGGAGAAACTCTGCGGCGGCTGGGCGTGCTGGGCCTGCATCTCGACGAGGAGGCCAACAAGGCCCTGCCGCGCGGCGACGTGGGCGTGATTTCGCTGCCGGGCGGGCCGGTGGCACTTGTCATCCCCACACACGAGGAACTGATGATTGCCCGTGAAACCGCCGTCATCGTGGGCGGACGCGGGTACGCGCTGTGAGCGACGCCCCTTCCGGCCCGCCGCGGCTGGTGGTCGGCGTCTCGGGCGGCAGCGGGATTCCGTATGCGCTCGACATCCTGCGGGCGCTGCGCGGGCTGGATGTGGAGACGCACTTGGTGGTCAGCAGCGGTGCCAAACGGGTGATGAGCGCCGAGGGCGGCCCGCAGCTCGCCGACCTGACAGCGCTCGCCAGCGTGGTCCACGATGACCGCGACCTCGCCGCCGCCGTCGCCAGCGGGAGCTACCGCACCGGCGGCATGCTCATCGTGCCGTGCAGCGCGGGTACCCTCGCCAAAGTCGCGCACGGGTTTGCCGACAACCTGATTTCGCGCGCCGCCCACGTTACCCTCAAGGAGCGCCGCCCGCTGGTGCTGGTGGTGCGCGAGGACCCCATGCCCCGGCCCATGCTGCAAAACATGCTCGCCGCCCATGACGCCGGGGCCACCGTCATGTCGGCCTCGCCGGGCTTTTACCACGCGCCCGAGTCGCTCGGCGAACTGCTCGGCTTCGTGACGGCGCGGGTGCTCGACCAGTTCGGGTTGAACGCCCCAGGCTTTCGCCGCTGGCGCGAGGACGAGGCGTGAGCGCGCCCCATACCTCTTCCCCCCGCACCGCCGCGCTGATTCCCGCTGCCGGGTCGGGCACCCGCCTCGGTCTGGGGCCGAAAGCCTTCGTGGAAGTCGCGGGCCGCAGCCTCCTTGCCCGCAGCGTGGCGGCACTCGCGCCCTTCGTGGACGAGGTGGTGGTGGCGCTGCCCGCCGGGATGGACCTGCCTGCCGGGGTGCCGGCGCGCGCCATCGTCGGCGGGGAGACGCGGCAAGGGAGCGTGCGGCGACTGCTGGAAGCGACGGAGGCCGGCACGGTGCTGATTCACGACGCGGCGCGGCCTTTCGTTCCGCCGCCGGTGATTCTGGCGCTGCTGGACGCCATTGCCGCAACCGGCGCGGCGACGGTGGCCCTCCCGGTGGCCGACACGCTGGTGCGCGCTGAGGGCCAAAGTTGGGGCCAACTTGTGCCGCGTGAGGGCCTCTGGGCGGTGCAAACACCGCAGGGCTTCCGGCGCGAGCTGCTGCTGCAAGCCCACGCCCGCGCCGAGGCCGAGCAGTACGCTGCCACCGACGACGCGGGGCTGCTCGCCCGATTGGGGGTGCAGGTGCGGCTGGTCCCCGGCGACGCCCGGCTGTTCAAGGTGACGACGCCCGGTGACCTCGCTCTGGCCGAAGCCCTGACGGGGCATGTCGATGGGGGATGGTTGACGGTTGAGGGGGAGAAAAGATGACCCATCAACCATCACCTGTCATCCATCACCATTTCGCCCCGGCGAAAATCAACCTCGGCCTCTCGGTCCTTGGCGTGCGCGAGAACGGCTATCACGACCTGCACAGCCTGATGGTGCCGCTCACGGTGGGCGACGAGCTGGAAATTCGGCCTGCTGGGGCGCTCACGCTGCGGGTGGAGGGCGCCGACCTGCCGACCGACGAGCGCAACCTCGTTTACCGCGCCGCCCGCGCCTATCTGGACGCGGCGGGGGCAGCGGGAGGCGCCGACCTCGTGCTGCACAAGCGGCTGCCGCTCGCCTCGGGGCTGGGCGGGGGCAGCAGCGACGCGGCGAGCACGCTGCTGGCGCTGGCCGAGCTTTATCCTGCTCCCGACCACCGCCCGGTGGACCTGCCCGCGCTGGCCCTGACGCTCGGGGCCGACGTGCCGTTTTTCCTGCTCGGGGGCGCGGCGCTCGCCGAGGGGGTGGGTGAGCGGTTGACCCCCGTCGACGACCTGCCGCCCGTGCATCTGGTGCTGGCGAACGCGGGTGCCGAGGTCAGCGCGGGCGACGCCTACCGCTGGCTGGACGAAACGGGCGATTTCAGCGGCAAACTGCGGCTGGAGGCGATGCGGCTGGCGCTGGCGCGGGGCGTGGAAGTGCCGTACTTCAACTCGCTGCAGGCGGGCGTGCTGGCGCGGGTGCCGAGCGTCCTGACCACGCTGGAGGCGCTGGCGGATGCGGGCCTGCATTCGGTGCTGATGTCGGGTTCGGGGGCCACCTGCTTCGGACTGGCGCACGACGCGGCGCAGGCGCAGGCCGCTGCCGCCGCCCTCGCCCAGCGCTGCCCCGGCTGGTGGGTCACCGCCGCGCAGGTGCGCCTTCCGCTGTCAGACAACTCAGGAGGCAGGACTTAACCCATTTCACCTGCGCCCGCGCTAGCCTGGAGCGGTGACTCTCTGGACCGTTTCTCCCCCCGCCGTGTCCAGTGAAGCTGAGGAAAAGCCCGTGCAGGACACCGTTTCTCTGACGGCTGCCGACCAGACGTGGCAGGTGTGTGTGCCGCTGCCCATCGCTGCGCTGGACTTTGCAGCGCCGCACGGGTACGTGGGCGAGGTGCCGCTCGGCTGCCGGGTGGCGGTGCCGTGGCGCGGGGGCGAAATCCGGGTGGGGCTGGTGGTGGGCGCAGGCAGCAGCATGGGCCGTCACCGGCTGCGTGAGGCACTGGCGCTGCTCGACTCCCCGGAGGCGCCCTGGGTGGCGCCCGGCACGGCGCGGGGGCTGACGGCGTGGGCGGAGGAGGCGCACCTGCCCCCCGGCCTCGTCTGGGACGACCTGCTGTGCACCGGCTGGGAACCCGCCCACCGGCATGAGGTGCGCGCCGTGCCGGGGGCCGACCTCTCACCCTACGGCGAAACCCTGCCGGACACCGACTGGAGCCGCGCCGACCTCTACCCACCCGCGCTGCTCGACGCGGCGCGCGAACAGGGGCTCCTCGACGACCGCTTTCTGCCGGACCCGCCACAGGTCAACCGGGTGGTGGCCCGCGACCTGAACGACGTGCCGCCCGCCGCCCGCACGCAGGTCGTGGTGACGGCCCAGCCCTGGGAAGCCGCCGACCCGGCGCTGTGCACGCCGCCCCACTGGGAAGCCGTGACGGGCGAGGGGGCGCTGACCGCCAAGCAGCAGCAGGCCCACGACTGGCTGCGGGCGCATGGTCCCCAGCCGAGTCTGGGTGCCTGGGCGAGCGGGGCCAAAGTCGGCCTGCCAGTGGTCCGCAAGGTCGCCGACCTCGGCTGGGCGCAGGAGCACCCGCAAGCCGTGCCGCCGCCACCGGCTTGGAAATGGCTGCGCGAGCATGGCCCGGTCGCCTCGCCCGCCGCTTGGGCGAGCGCCGCCGGGGTCCGGCCCGCCGAAGTCCGCCGCCTGATGGAAGGGGGCGCCGCCGATTACACCTTTACCCCCGTCACGCCGCCCGCCGCCTGGGCATGGTTGCGCGAGCACGGCCCCGCCGAGACGGTCAGCGCGTGGGCCACGGGCGCGGGGGTCAGTCCCTCGGTCGCCGCCGGCCTGCTCGCGAGGGGCTGGGCCGCGCAGGTGCAGATGCCCGCGCCGCCGCCCGAACTGCCCGCCGCGCCGCTGTGGGCGGGGCCACCGCTGGACGAACTGACCGCGCTCGCCGCCGACGCCCTGCCCGAGGAAGACCGCTGGCGGCTGCACGGCGGGCGACCCGCGTCGCGCTTTGCCGCGCTTGCGCCCCGGGTCGCCCGGCTGCTGGCGCAGGGGCGCAGCGTGCTGATCCTCGCGCCTGACCACGCCACCTTGCGCCGCGCCTGGGCTGGGCTGGGAGGACTCGCCGCACTCGCGGGCACCCGCGCCGCGCTGCTCAGCGGGCAACTCTCGCCCCGGCAGCGCGAGGAAATCTGGCGGCAGGTGCGCGCCGGAGACGTGCGGCTGGTCATCGGCAGTGCGCTCGCCCTGAGTGCGCCGCTGCCGGACCTCGCGCTGCTGGTGGTGCTGGAAGAGGGGTCGGACGCCTACAAGTTGCTCTCGGGTTCGCGCGCCTTCGTGCCGGACGTGGCGGCGCGGGTCGCCCGCAGCCTGCGCGCGGCGCTGGGACTGGTGGGCAGCGTCCCGGCGGTGGAAAGTGTGCCGTTGCCGGGGCTGGTGCTGGCGCCGCCGCGTGCCCGCGTGCATGTGGTGGACTATGCCCAGCCGCCCGCGCAGCCCGAGCTGGGGCCGCTGAGCAGCGTGCACCTCACGCCCGGCGACCTCGGCTACCCCATCAGCCACGACCTCGCCCGGTTGCTGCGGCAGGTGCAGGAACGGGGGCGGCAGGCCGCACTTCTCGCCCCCCGGCGCGGGTACTCGGCGCTGCTGCGCTGCCCGCGCTGCGACCATGTGCCGGGCTGCCCCAACTGCGACGTGCCGCTGCGCTTTCACCAGGACCGCCGCCAGATGGAGTGCCACCAGTGCGGGCACCACCAGAGCGTGCCCGACCGCTGCGACGAGTGCGGCGAGCAGATGTGGAAGGCGCGTGGCCCTGGCACCGAGTGGATTGCCGCCGAGGTGGAGAAACTGCTGCCCGGCTTTCCCGTCTACCGGCTCGACAAGGACCACCAGGACGACCTGGCGCCGCTGCACGCGGGCGAGGCGGGCGTGGTCGTGGGCACCCAGCTCCTGCTCGCCCAGCCCAGCCCGCCCAACCTCGCCCTGATCGGCGTCACGCTCGCCGACACCTGGCTCGGCGTGTCGGATTTCCGGGCGTCGGAGCGCTATCACCGGCTGCTGCGTCAGCTCGCCGAGTGGCACCCCAGCCGCGCGCCGCTGCTGGTCGTGCAGACCTTTCAGGGCGACCACCCGGCGCTGAAGGTGCTGGAAACGGGCCGCGACGCCCTGGCCTACCCCGCCGCCGAGGAGCGCGTGCGGGCCGAGCTGTTTTACCCGCCGCACGCCCGCCTCGCTCAAATTGAAGTCGCTGCCCGTGACCGAGACCGTGCCAAAGTGGCCGCGCAGGCCCTCGCCGACGCGCTGCATGGCGCGGGCGCGGTGGCCACCGAGGTTCTCGGCCCCGCGCACGCCGCCGTCGCCCGGGTGCGCGGGGCGTACCTCTACCAGCTCTTGCTGCGCGCCCGCAACGACGCCCGGCTGGCCGAGCTCCTCGGCGTGCTCGACACCCGCAGCTGGGGCGCCCGCGTGCGCGTGGACGTGAACCCGCGCTCGACCTGAGCGGCAGCAAGAGGGGACAAATAAAAAAGCCGCCCTCTCGGACGGTGATAAAGAAAGAATAGTGCGGTATACGCGCGTTGTCAAGCCCATAAACGCATCCGGATTTTTGCCCACTGGCACAGAGAAAACGGCGATGGACGTCAGGCCGATTATTCAGGGCGCACGAGCCCGCGAGTTGCTTCTGTGCTGTCCGCCGAATCCGAGCGAAACCCAAAACGAAAAAGCCGCCCTTCGCGGACGGTGATAGAAAAAGAATACCGGGGTATTCAGTCTTTGTCAAGGCTATGCATTTGGGCATGTTTTGATCGGCTGGCACGACATTTTCTGTCTCTAGCCGACCAAGCCTTCCCAGGTCACCACACACGGGGCACAAAAAAAGCCCCCCTTGCGGACGGTGATAAGGAAAGAATAGTGCGGTATGCAGGCTCTGTCAAGCCGATACAGCCGTTCCAGTTTCTATCGTACAGGACAGCGTTTTTACCGAAGTCTCACAGCGTGTCGTGGCCGGTCGTGCCCTTCACCCAGTGTTCCCCGCGCCCATCCGCCTCGTGTTTCCAGATCGGAAGCTCGATTTTGAGGTGCTCGATCAGGAAATCGCAGGCTTCGAGCGCCGGGCGGCGGTGGGGGCTTGCGACACCGATGACGATGCTGGCGACGGCGGGGGTGAGGCGACCTGTGCGGTGCTCAATCCAGACCCGCAGCTCGCCGTGACGCTCGCGGGCGAGGGCGGCGGCTTCGCGCATGACCTTTTCGGCCATCGGGGCAAAGGCTTCGTAGTCGATGTACTCGACGACCTGCCCCTGGTTGGGCGAGCGCACCGTGCCCATGAAGTAGGCCTGGGCGCCGTACTCGGGCTTCACCAGGAAAGCGTCGGCCTCGCTGAGGCTCAGTGGGTCGGCGGTCACGCGGCAGTGGGTGTCCGCGTCGGCCTCGTCCTCGGGGGCACCGCCCGCCACCGGGGGCAGGAAGGCCACCTCGTCGCCCTCGCGGAGAAGGTGCTCAGGGCTGGCGTAGGTCTCGTTCACCGCCACCATGCAGCCGCGCAGGCTCACGCCGCGCTCTTGTTCGAGGTGCTCGGCCACCGCCCTCACGTCGGCGCCGTCCGGCACGTCGAGGGTCAGTTCTTCCAGGCCCACCTCACGGCGCAGGCGGGCAAAAAACACGGCGCGCACCTGCATCAGCGGCCCTCCTGGGATTCGGCCCAGCGGCGGCCCAGTTCGTTGAAGCCCGCGTCGATGGTGGCCTGGGGCAGCACGACCTGGGTGGTCGAGCCGTGGCCGATTTCGTCGCCGAGCTCGTTGACCGCCCGCAACTTCGCGTACACGCGCCGGCCTTCCACCCGGTCGAGCGAAGCCGTGACCCGCACCGCCAGGCCGGGCAGCGCCGAAGCGGTATGGCGGACCTCCACCTGCGAGCCGATGCCGCCTTCGCCCTCGTCCAGAAAGGGGAGGATGATCTTGCGCCCGGCTTCCTCGAAATGTTTCGCCAGCCAGTAGGTCGCGTAGACCGGGTGCACCCGCCCGAGTTCGGCAAAGTCCACGGTCATCTCGTCGGTCACGGTGACCTCCAAGGTCTGGGTGAAGCCTTCGGGAATGGTTTGCATGGGCTTTAGCGTAGCAACCGCCCGGGCTCGCCCCCTACACTGCGGAGCATGACGGTCAGAACTCCTTCCCCGATGCCGCCCGCCAGCGGTCTGTCCGCCGCGCCGCCGCAGAAATTTGGGGCCAGCGACCTGTTTGGCCTGATCGGTGACTCGGCCAAAGCCTTCGGGCAGGACAAGGCCCCCCGGCTCGCGGCGGCGATTTCGTACTACGGCATTTCCAGCCTCGCGCCGCTGCTGCTGTTTGCGGTGGCGGTCGCTGGCTTTTTTCTGAGCGACGCCAAGGTGGTGGACCAGCTGTTCGGACCACAGGGCAGCGTCGCGCAGAGCGTGGGCGGAGACGCCGCCGACTTTTTGCGTGGGCTCGTCAGCAACCAAAAAGGCTTGCAGCGCGGCTCGGTCATCGCCACCCTGATCGCTTTCGTGGTGACGTTCATGGGCGCGACTGGCCTGTTCGTTCAGCTTCAGGACGCCCTGAACTCCATGTGGGGCGCCGACCCTGCCCCGCCCCAGGGCATCGGCAAGATTGTCAAGACGCGCCTGATTTCCTTTGTGCTGATTCTGGCGATCGGGCTGGTGCTGCTGCTGTTTCTGGCGCTCAACACCTGGCTCTCGGCACTGGCGCACAGTCTGGGCGACTCTTTGGGCGTCGGCGCCGTGCTCGTGCGGGTCGGGACCTTTGTGCTCTCGGCGCTGCTGCTCACGCCCGTGTTCGCCGCCATCTTCAAGTTCCTGCCTGCCGTCAAACTGGAGTGGCGCGAGGTGCTGGTGGGCGGCGCGGTCACCGCCGTGCTGTTTTCCATCGGGCAAATTCTGATCGGCATCTACTTTGGCCGCGCCGCGCCGGGCAGCGCCTTCGGGGCCGCCGGGGTGCTGGTCGCGCTGCTCGCGTGGATCTACTACAGCGCCATGATCTTCTTTTTCGGCGCCGAGCTGACCTGGGTCTACTCTCAGAAATTCGGCACCCGCGCCGGCGGCGCCGCCAACACTGCCAAGAAAGCGGCGCTGGCCGTGGCCGGAGCCAACGTGAGCACCGAGCCCGGCGAGCAGGAAAAAGCCGCCCAGGCCGCCGCGCTGCGCCAGGGCAAGCCCATCCGCGACCACCGGGGCCGGATTGTCCGCACCGGGGGCCGCCGTCCGCGTCCGGCGCTGCTTACCTCCATGCCGCGTCCGGGGCAAGCAGTAGCCAACCGGCGCCCTGCGCTGCTGCCCAGCCTCGTCGCCGCCGTGTGGAACGCCTTCGCCGCGCTGCTGGCAGTGCCCACCGTGCTGATTCTCGGACTGTTCGGCCTCGGCAAGAAAAAGCGCTGAGACTTCCACGAAAAAACCTCCCCGGCTCGTCACTGGCCGGGGAGGTTTTTTCGTGGTGCTCAGTAGCAGCGGATGTGTCAGTGGCAGCGGATGTCTTCGCCGAAGTACTTCTCCGACAGCTTCTTGTAGCTGCCGTCGGCCTGCACTTTTTTCAGCGCGGCGTTGACGGCGCTGGTCAGCGACTTGTTGTCCTTCTGGAAGGCGATGCCGATTTTTTCCTGAAACACCAGCGCCCCAATCTGAAGCTTGCCCCCGGTCTTCTTGCGGGCTTCGAGCGCCACGAAGCGGTCGGTGAGGTAGGCGTCAGTGCGGCCCGCCATCAGCGCTTGCAGGGCGTCGGTGTTGTTGGGGTAGGTCTGGATGTTGCCGAGCCCCGGCAGGCTGCGGGCGCGGGTGGCGTAGGTCGTGCCGAGCTGCACGGCGAGCTTCTTGCCCTTCATGTCGGCGAGCGTTTTGGGGCCGCCGGGCTTGCTGACGAGCACGCCGCCCGAGCAGTAGTGGGGGTTGGAAAAGTCCACCGCCTTCTGGCGCTCGGGGGTAATGCCGTGCGAGGCGATCACCATGTCGTAGCGACCCTGGCCGAGCCCGATCAGCAGGGTGTCGAACGACGAGGACTTCCACTCCACCTTGACCCCGAGCTGCTTGGCAAGCAGTTCGGCGAGTTCGGCCTCGAAGCCCACGATTTTCTTGCCCTGGGTGTAGGTAAAGGGCGGGTAGGTGGGCTCGGTCGCCACGACCAGGGTGCCGGACTTTTTGATGCTCGTGAGGTCACGCGCCGCCGCCGGAGCCCCGAAGGCGAGCATGGCGAGCGCAAGGGTGGAGACAGACTTCAACTTCATGCACTCACCCTAACGTGCCTGTCTAAGACGCACTGCGTCCAATTCCTTAAAATCCAGAAAAGAACTGGATTTCAATCCATTTCCCGCAGCACGTCTCTTTTGCTTCTCGCTCCGCTCGGGTTTCATCGCTCAAAGTGAGCGATTCAACCGCAATTGGTTTGACTTCTTTCTGAGAGAAAGGCGACAGAGAGGGGAAAGAAAAGGTTTCGCCTGTCACCCCTATGCAGAAAACTTGAAAAAAGATGCGGCCCCGCACCA
This sequence comes from Deinococcus radiodurans R1 = ATCC 13939 = DSM 20539, assembly GCF_000008565.1. Classification (GTDB taxonomy): domain Bacteria; phylum Deinococcota; class Deinococci; order Deinococcales; family Deinococcaceae; genus Deinococcus; species Deinococcus radiodurans. Next base: position 2,619,503 of record NC_001263.1, read on the forward strand.
TTGAAGCTGGGAGCCGCAAAAGGGAAAGAAGCTCAGGCGAGAGCGTCTTTGAGCGCCGCCGCGAGCGCCTGCGGGTCGGCCTTGCCGGCGGTCGCGCGCATGACCTGCCCGGTGAAAAAACCGAGCAGCGCGGTCTTGCCGCCGCGGTAGGCCTCCGCCTTGTCGGGATTGGCGGCGATGACTTGGGCCACTACCTGTTGCAGGGCCTCGGCGCTCAGGCCGGCATTCAGACCCTCGCGCTCGATGATGGTGAGCGGCGCGTCCCCGCTGGCGGCGGCGCGGGCGAGGGCCTCACGCGCAATGCGCGCGCTGAGTTGCCCACTCGCCACCCCCTCGGCGAGCGGCGCGAGGTCGGCGGCCCGCACCTTCACCTCCCCGGCACGCAGGCCCGCGACGAGTTCGTTGACTGTCCACGAGGCGACCTGAGCGAAGGTGTCCCCCGGCGCCGCCCCCCCCACGAAGGCGAGCAGCGCCGGGTCACGGGCGATGGTGCGGGCGTCCCCCTCCGAGGCACCGAGGCCGAGCAGCCGGGTGAATTCGGCGTCCTGTTCGGGGGTGAGGGGCTGGGCTTTGGGCGCATGGGCTTTAGCTGGGGAAGAAGACCCCTCACCCCTGACTTCGTCAGGCCCTCTCCCCTTGGTAGAGGGTCGCTTCTTGCCTTCCGCCTTCTGCTGGGTGCCGCCGCCCTGCTTGCCCCAGGTGTCTTTCAGGGTGATGATGCGCCCGAACACCAGCGCGTCCTCGCGGCTGTCTACCCGTTCCAATTCAACAGGGTCGCGCCAGAAGTAGCCCTGACGCTCGAACTGGTAGCGGGTGTCTGCCGGGTCGCCGGCCACGCTCGGCTCCACGTAACCGCGCAGCACGCGCAGGCTATCGGGGGTGAGGTAGCGCATGAAGCCCTGGCTGACCGGCGCCGTTTCCTGCCCGGCGCCCGGCTCGGCCTCGTGTTCGGCGGGGCCGGCGCTGTCGTCCTCCACGTCCGCGTTTTCGCCCTCGGGGTGCGGCACCCGGAACAGGCGGTCATAGAGGCGAAACTCGGCCGGCAGGGCACGCTCGGCGCTCACCCAGTGGATGACGCCCGCCGCTTTGGCGTCCTCACCCAGCAGGGTGGCGCGGATGTGGGTGACCTGCCCCGCCTCGTCGGTCCCGAAGTCGTCGGCGCGAATGATGCCGGCGCCGCGCAGCCGGACCGTGCCGCCGGGGGTCAGGCGCTTGAAGCCCTTGGGCGGCGCGGGGCTGAAGTCGTCGCGCTCGATGTACAGCTCGCGGGTGAGCGGCACGTCGCGCACAGCTTCCTCGGGGGCCACCCGCCCGCCGCCGGGCATTCCGACCAGACCGTCGGGCGAGTCGCGCACCACGTCGTGCGGCCAGTAGGGAAGCGAGAGCGTCTTTTCGCCGTCCAAATTGGTCAGCGTGACCTTCACTGGGTCCAGCACCGCCATCACGCGGGGGGCACGGTGGTTGAGGTCGTCGCGCACCGCGTTTTCGTACACGGCGATGTCCACCGTGCGGTTGGTGCGGCTCACCCCGATCTGGGCGGCGAAGGCCCGCACCGCTTCCGGCGTGACCCCCAGGCGGCGCTGGGCACGCAGGGTGGGCATGCGGGGGTCGTCCCAGCCGCTCACCCGGCCCGCCTGCACCAGTTCGCGCAGCTTGCGCTTGCTGGTGATGGTGTATTCCAGCCCCCGGCGCCCGAATTCATACTGGTGGGGGCGCGGGTCGAAGTTCAGTTTTTCCATCAGCCAGTCGTAGATGGCGCGGTTGTCCACGAATTCCAGGCTGCACATGGAGTGGGTCACGCCCTCGATGGCGTCTTGCAAGGGGTGCTCGAAGTCGTAGGCGGGGTAGATGTGCCACTCGTCGCTGGTGCGGAAGTGCGGCTTGTTGACGATGCGGTACAGCACCGGGTCGCGCAGCTTCATATTGGGGGCGGTGAGGTCAATCTTGGCGCGCAGGACGTGCTCACCGTCGGCAAATTCGCCGGCCTTCATGCGGCGCAGCAGGTCGAGATTTTCTTCAACCGAGCGGTCACGGTAAGGACTCGGCGTGCCGGGCGTGGTCGCGTTGCCGCGCAGCCGCGACAGTTCCTCGGGGCTTACACTTTCCACGTAGGCGTCGCCCTGGCGAATGAGTTGCTCGGCATAGGCGTAGTAGCGGTCGAAATAGTCGCTGGCGTAGTAGAAGTGCTCGCCCCAGTCGAGCCCCAACCACTTCAGGTCGTCGGCGATGGAGTCCACGTACTCCTGCCGCGCCAGCTCGGGGTTGGTGTCGTCCATGCGCAGGTTGAACTGCCCGCCGTACTGCCGCGCCGTGTTGAAGTCGAGCAGGCTGGCAAAGACGTGCCCCAGGTGCGCGTAGCCGCTGGGGTCGGGCGGAAAACGGGTCACGACGCGGGGGTACTTGCCGGCCTCAAGGTCGCGCTCGATGATTTCGGTGATGAAGTTGGGCGCGACGAGTGGGGCAGCGGGGGGCCGGGCTGGGGCGTCGGCCCCGGCGGTTGGGCGGGGGGCATCGGTCATGCGGGTCAGGATACGCGGCGAGCGCCCTGAAAAAGGGGCGCCCCGGTCCTGCTCCCACCCAAACGCCCCCAACAGCCTCCTGTCTGTTCAGCACTCAGCCCCCAGTGCGGCTCCCCTGCTCGCGCTTGCGGCGGATGAACCAGGCAGCGGCGCCAATGACGAGAAGCCCCACGATGACCTTCGACACCGGGGCGACGTACTGCTCGACCCGGTCATAGTTTTCGCCGAGGGCGTATCCGGCGTAGGCCAGCGCCGCACTCCACAGCGCCGAGCCGATGGCCGAGTAGATCAGGAACTTGGGCAGCGGCATTTCGCTCATGCCCGCAGGCAGGCTCAGCAGACTGCGGATGCCCGGCACCATGCGCCCGAACAGCACCGCCCCCGCGCCGTAGCGGTCGAACCAGGCGTCGGCCTTCTTGATGTCCTTGCCGCTCAGGGTGAGCCACTTGCCGTGTTTGTCGGCCCAGGCGACGAGTTTGTCTTCCCCGAAAGCCCGCCCGATGTAGTACAGCGGCAGGGTACCGATGACGCTGCCGAGCGTGCCCATCAGGACCACCATGCCGAGCGACATGTCACCGCGCGCCGCCGCGAAGCCCGCCGAGGGCATGATGAGTTCGCTGGGAATCGGCGGAAACACGTTTTCCAGCACCATCAGCAGCAGAATGCCGAGGTAACCCATGCTGTCCATCAGGTTTTGAATCCAGTCGGTCATGGCACCAGCAGCGTAGCGGGCTGGCCGGGGGCTGTCGTCCTCCACAAGGATGACGCCGCCCGCTGCTCCCCTGACCCGCAGCCCCTACACTGCCGCCATGACTCCCGCCGCCACCATCCCCGAGGGCCTGCGCGCCGTCGTCTTCGACTTCGACGGCACCATTCTGGACACCGAAACCCGCGAGTTTCACCACTGGCAAGAGCTGTACCGCGAGCATGGGCGTGAGCTCGCGCTCAGCGACTGGCAACGCGGCGTGGGCACCTGGGACGCCTTCGACCCCTGGGCCGGGCTGCCCGAGCAGGTGCAGGCCGACCGGGAAAATGTCCGCGCCCGGCTGCACGACACCATCGTTTCAGACATTGCCGGACAAGACCTGCGCCCCGGCGTGCGGGCGGTGCTGGAAGGCGTGAAGGCCGCCGGGCTGCGCCTCGCCCTGGCGACGAGCAGTGACCGTGAGTGGGTCACCCGTTGGATGCGCCAGCACAACCTGCTGGACCTGTTCGAGGCGGTGGCGACCCGCGACGACGTGCGCCGCGTCAAGCCCGACCCCGAGCTGTACCTGCTCGCCGCCGCGCGGCTGGGCCTGCGCCCCGAGGAGTGCCTTGCCGTCGAAGATTCCTTTAATGGGGCCACCGCTGCCGTCGCCGCCGGAATGCGTCTGGTCGTCGTGCCCAACGACGTGACGCGCACCCAGCCTTTCCCCGCCGAGTGGCGGCGGTTGGAGGACGGGTACGCGGGGGGGCTGGCCGGGTTGCTAGGGGAATGAGAAGGGGTAGGGGCTAAAGCCTTACCTCCTCTGCGCCTTCAAATGCTTTTTCAGGTCAGGCCACAGCGTCCGCACCTGCTCCTGCGAAGTGCGGCGGGCCTCCAGCTCGCGGGCGAGCAGCGCTTCACGCTGGTCAGGCAGCAACTGGTTTTCGGTGAGCAGGCCGCGCACCACCTCGGCATCCTGCATCCGGCCCAGGGCGTCTAGGGTGTTCAGGAGCACGTCGGGCGACTTGTCCACCAGTTCCAGGGTGTAACGGTAGTGCTTGAGCGCTTTGCGCCACTCGTGCCACGTTTCGGGGCTCTCGGCCTTCAGCACGGCGGGGGTGTCGTCCAGCAGATCCTGCGCCTCGTGGGCCAGGGTGCGGCGGGCGCGGCGTTTGAATTTGTCGGGGCGCTCAGGCAACGGCGGCTGCTCCGGCCACTGCACCCCGGCGAGCAGTTCGGCGCGCCGCCTTTGCCAGTCGCGGCGAAAGTCGGCAATCTCGTGTGGGGAGCGTCCCTGTTCTTCCAGCGCGGCGGCGAGGTGCTCCCCGGCCACGTCGTGGTCGCGCAGCGGCGCCACCGCGCGGCGCAGGTCACGCCAGGCCCGGCGGACCTTCTTGGGAGCGCCCGTCACGGACAGTTCGGCACCCACCTTGCGCGTCAGCTTGCGGGCTTCGTGCACCGCTTTGGGGTCACCTTGCACCAGCGCGGGCCACAGGCCTGAGAGCTGCGCGCCGAGCGAGGCCCGCTGGTCGGTTCCTGTCTTGCCTTTTTTGGAGGACTTGGACATGGGGTCGGTATAGCGGCGGCGGCGTACCCACAGTTCAAAGCGGTCACAAGGGGTCTTAGGATTGCCTAACCCCTGGTCCCCTCAATACAGCTTGTCGAGCACCTCGTCCTTCATCACGAAGCTGTTGTCCTTGCTGGGAAACTCGCGGGCGCGGACCTCGGCGGCGTAGTGAGCGATGGCTTCACGGGCCTCGCGCCCCAGGTCGGCGTAGCGCTTGGCAATTTTCTTTTCCTCGCCTTCGTAGAGCCCCAGCAGGTCGTGATAGACGAGTACCTGCCCGTCGCAATGAACGCCTGCGCCGATGCCGATGGTGGCGACGCTCAGCCGCTCGGAAATCAGGCGAGCGAGCCGGGCGGGAATGGCTTCGAGGACCACCGCGAAGGCCCCTGCTTCCTGCAACGCGACTGCGCCTTCCAGGGTGCGGCGGGCGCTGTCGTCGTCCTTGCCCTGCACGCGCAGGCCTCCCTGGGCGGCGGCGGTCTGCGGCATCAGCCCCACGTGCCCCATCACCGGCACGCCGTTGCGCGAGAGCACCCGCACGACGTCGAGCACCTCGGGGGTGGAGCCTTCCATCTTCACGGCGTCGGCGCCCGTCTCCTGAATGACCCGCACGGCGTGCCGCATCGCGTCGGTCACGCCTGCGTGGTAGGTGCCGAACGGCAGGTCCACCACCAGAAAGGTGTTCGGTGCTCCCCGCCGCACGGCCTTGCCGTGGTGAATCATGTCGGCAAGCGTGACCGGCGCGGTGGAGTCGTAGCCCAGCACCACGTTGCCCAGGCTGTCGCCCACCAGAATCAGGTCCACCCCGGCGGCCTCGGCGTGGCGCGCGCCCGGATAGTCGTAGGCGGTCACCATCACCAGCGGCGCGCCAGAGGATGTGAGTTCAGGATGGGTCAGGTCGGGCAGGCTGCGTTTGACGCGGGCCGGAGACGCCAATTGAGGAGACGCGGATTCGGGCTGCATGGGGCGAGGGTAGCACCCCCTCTCACGCTCGGCTCAGCCGTTCATGACCTTGCCGTAGCGGTCCAGAATCAGGTAGATGATCCAGCCGGTAACCGCCACGTAGAGCCACACCGGCACCGTCCAGCGCACCCACATGCGGTGGCGCTGAAAAAAGGGCCGGGCGGCGGGCGCGTCGATGTTGCCGAGGTTTCCGGCGGCTTGCAGGCCCTTCCAGGCGTTCCAGAGCGCGAGCAGCGCCAGCGGCAGGTTGGCGGCGGCCAGAATCACGTGGCTGATGAGCAGCGAGAAGTAGCCGACGCGGTAAGGCCCGATGTATTTCTTTTCGTAGCCCAGGCCCAGCCGGGTGAGGTAGAGCACCAGGAAAACGGTGGCGAGGGCGCTGGCGACCAGCATGGCGCGCATGTGCGCCTCCCGGTTGCCACGGCGAATGAAAAACACCCCCGTGACGAGCGCGAAGCCGCTCAGGACGATGGTGATGACAGCCCACTGGTTGACGACTTCGGCGACCACGCCCGTCATCATAGCGGCGCCGGGTGGGGACAATTTTCTGACCCTGGATCAGTGGCGGGGGTCTACAATGGGGGGCGCATATCACGCTGGCCGCACGACACTTTTGCCGCGTGAAGGGACGGTGAAGAATTTGAGCGGAACCCTGAGTGCAAGGCCGCGCGCCGGCGTGAGGGCAGGCAGTTGGCTCTCCCGCCTCGCCTGGGTGGCCCTGATCTACAACCTGCTGGTGATCCTGTGGGGCGCGGTGGTGCGCCTGACCGGCGCGGGCGCGGGCTGCGGCGACCACTGGCCGCTGTGCAACGGGGTGGTTATTCCCCCGAGTCCCACCCTGCACACCATCATCGAATTCAGCCACCGCCTGACCAGCGGCGCGAGCGGCCTGCTCGCCATCGGGCTGGTGGCCCTGGCCTTCCGGCAGACCCCCAAGGGGCACCCGGCCCGCTTCGGGGCGCTGCTGAGCCTGGGCCTGATCATTCTGGAAGGCCTGGTCGGCGGCGTGCAGGTGCTGCTCGGCCTGACCGCCGATTCCACCGACCCGGCACGCGGTTTCGTGCAGGGCATCCACCTCGCCAACACCTTCGCGCTGCTCGGGGCGCTGCTGCTCACGGCGCTGTGGGCGCGGGGCGAACCCCGACTGCGGCTGCGTGGTCAAGGCCGGGTCGGGTGGCTCAGCGCCATCGGCCTGGGCCTGACGCTGCTGCTCGGCATGGCGGGCGCGGTGACGGCGCTGGGCGACCTGCTGTTTGCCCCGGCGCCCGGCACGCCCATCGACACGGTGCGGCGCGACTTCTCGGCCAGCGCCGGCCTGATTGAGAACCTGCGTGTCATTCACCCCATGCTCGCTGTCATTACCAGCGTCTATCTGGGCTGGCTCGGCGTGTGGCTGAGCCGCCTGCGCCCCGGCCAGGAAGTGCAGCGCTGGACCCGCGTGGTCTGGGGGCTGCTCGGCGCACAGATGGTCGCGGGCTTCGTCAATGTGGCCCTCAAGGCGCCGGCCTGGATGCAACTGACCCACCTGCTGCTCGCCTGCTTGCTGTGGCTCGCCGTGGTGATGCTGGTGTACCGTGCCCTCACTGGCCTCGGTGTACAGCGTCCCGCCCGCCCGGTCGCCCCTGAAGAACCGGCCCCCCTTGGAGAACCCATATGACCTCGACCCCGCTGTCCAATTCGCTTCCGCCGACCCAGCACGCCACCTGGCGCGACTATCTGGCGCTCACCAAGCCCAAGGTCATCAGCCTGCTGCTGTGGACCACCGTTACGGCCATGTTCATGGCGGCGCGGGGCTGGCCGGGCGATACCTTCTGGTCGGGGCTGTGGCTGCTCATCGTAGTCAGCGTCGCCGGGTACATGTCGGCGGGCTCGGCGGGCGTGTTCAACATGATCATCGACCGCGACATCGACCTCAAGATGACCCGCACGGCGGGGCGCCCCACCAGCTCGGGCCTGATTTCGAGCCGCAACGCCGCCATCTTCGGCACCACGTTGCAGGTGCTGTCGTTTGTGATGCTGTGGGTGTGGGGCACGCCGCTCGCCGCCTGGATGAGCCTGGCGGGCTTCGTGTTCTACGTGGTGATCTACACCCAGTGGCTCAAGCGCACGACCTGGCACAACATCGTCATCGGGGGCGCCGCCGGCTGCTTCCCGCCGCTGGTGGGTTGGGCCGCCGTGACCGGAGACCTCAACCTGTTCGCCGGATACCTCTTCGCCATCATCTTCTTCTGGACGCCGGTGCACTTCTGGGCGCTCGCCCTGATGATCAAAGAGGAGTACCGCGAGGTCGGCATTCCCATGCTGCCGGTCGTGCACGGCGACCACATGACGGTAGCGCAGATCGGCCTGTACGCCATCTACACGGTGGTGCTCTCGCTGATGCCTGTGTACTTCGGTGCCGTGAGCTGGATCTACTTCGTTTCGGGCGCACTGCTCGGCGCGTGGCTGCTGTGGCTCTCGTACAAGCTCTACCGCCACGTCGCCTCGGGCCAGCCCGCCGAACGCAAGGTCGCCGTGCCGCTCTACCTGTACTCGATGCTTTACCTCGCGCTGCTGTTCCTGGCTGGCGCCATTGACCGCGCGGTGCTGTCCTAATCGCTTCTTCCGTTTTCCCTTCGCCGGCACGAACCCCACGGTTCTGCCGGCTTTTTGTGCCCGGTTCAGACCGGATTTCAGCGACGCAGCGGCCTTTGGGGGACACTTGCCTACCACTTAAACTGCTCTCATGGCACTGTGCCTGACCGTTCGGTAGACGTGGGGGGCAAAAAGCGTGGCGGCGGCCTGGCCTATGGGGGCCGCGCCGGGAGCCACGCGGTCGGCGCATTTGCCTCCAGAACGCTTTAGACTGGAAAGGAAAGGAGCGACATTGAACACCAAACATGACCGTAAACCGGGCGGGAAGCGGGAGTGGGCCACAGCGTGGACCCGCGCCGGCCTGATCGCCCTCGGCGCGGCAGTCCTGAGCAGTTGTGGGCAGGGGCAGAACATCTTCCTGGGTGACCAGGCTGCCGCCTACAACCGCGAGATCTGGGACCTGAGCAAGTGGGCCATTGGACTGTCGATCATCATCTTTGTCGGGGTCTCGGGCATGCTGTTTTACACGGTGCAAAAATTCCGTGAAGACCGCAACACCGCAGCGCCCCAGCAGTTCCACGGCAACAACAGGCTCGAGGCCTGGCTGATCGGGATTCCGATCATCTTGGTGCTCGGGCTGAGCGTGTTGTCGGTGCGTTCGCTGGCCCGCCTGAACCCGGTGTCCCAGCAGACCCTGGGCATCGAGGCCACCGGGGCGCAGTTCTGGTGGAACTTCACCTACCCCGGTTCGCCGGTGCAGGGCGGCAGCACGGTGGCCAACGGCAACGAGATGGTCATGCCCGCCGAGCAGAAGGTGGCGATCAGCACGACCAGCAAGGACGTGATTCACGGCTTCTGGGCGCCCAACCTCGGCGGCCAGCGCGCGTCCATCCCCACCGTCAAGCGCGTGTGGGAACTCGATACCCAGCGCCCCGGCGTCTACCAGGGCAACTGCTCGCAGCTGTGCGGCGCCTCGCACGCCAACATGCGCTTCAAGGTGATCGCGCTGTCGCCCGAGGCTTCGCGGCCTTCAACAAGGCGGCGCAGGCTTACGTGGCCCCCACTCCCGCTCCCGGCAGCGCCGAGGAACGCGGCTACAACCTGTTCATGCAGGGCAATCCCGGCACCGGCGCCATTGCCTGCGCCTCGTGCCACCGCGTGCAGGGCACCCCGGCAGGCGGCGTCAGCGGCCCTGACCTGAGCTTCTTCGGCACCCGCCGCACGCTGGGCGCGGGCATGTGGGAAGCCATGTCGCCCGAGCACTGGGCAGAGCCCCAGGCGGCGGCGGCGCTGCACGCCTGGATCAAACACAGCCCCAAGGTCAAGCCTGGCAGCCTGATGCCCACCTATGACGGCAGCACTTATGTCGTCGACGGCAAGTCCATTCAGGGTGGTCGCCTGACCGACGGCGAGATCGACGACATCGCGGCGTACCTGCGGAGTCTGCGCCTTCCCGACGAGGCCGACTACTGGCAGGGCTCCCCGGTTCACGGCACCAACACCACCGCAGGAGGTTCGCAGTGACGGTACATGCACCGCTGCCTCAGCACACCCAGACGGCTGCCAAACGCGGCGTGTGGGAGGTCATCAAGGACTTCATGATGACCACCGATCACAAGAAGATCGGTCTGCTGTACATCATCGTTTCGATCCTGGGCTTCTGCCTGGGCGGGCTGCTGGCGCTGGCGATCCGGGTTCAGCTCGCGCTGCCCGAACAGACGCTGCTGGTGGGCACCACCTACAACCAGGTGCTGACCATGCACGCGGCGATCATGCTGTTTTTCTTCCTGATTCCGCTGGGGCTGTTCGGCTTCGGCAACTATTTCCTGCCGCTGCAACTCGGCGTGCGTGACGTGGCCTTGCCCCGCCTGAACACCTTCGCGGTGTGGCTGTTTATCGCCAGCCTGATTCTGGTGGTCCTCGGCCTGTTCAACGGCGGCGCCCCCAGCGTTGGCTGGACCTTCTATTACCCGCTCACCATGGACGGCAACCAGACCGGCGTGAGCGTGTTCATGGTCGCGGTGATCCTCAACGGCCTGGGCTCGCTGCTCGGCTCGGCCAACTTCGCCGCCACCATCGTCAACCTCCGCGCGCCCGGCATGGGCCTGTGGAAGATGCCGGTGTTCGCGTGGAGCATCTTCGCCACCTCCATTCTCCAGCTGCTCACGCTGGGCGGCCTGACCGCCGCCGCACTGCTCACCTACCTGGAAATCAAGCTGGGCCTGAGCATGTTCAACCCCGGCATCGGCGGCGTGCCGGTGCTGTACCAGCAGTTCTTCTGGTTCTACTCGCACCCCGCCGTGTACGTGATGCTGCTGCCCTACCTGGGCATCGGCGCCGAGGTGGCCTCCACCATGGCCCGCAAGCCGCTGTTCGGCTACCGCGTGATGGTGTACTCGATGCTCGCTATCGTGCTGGTGTCGTGCATCGTGTGGCTGCACCACATGTTCGCCGTCGGCATTCCCGAAGCCTGGCAGATCGCCTTCATGATCTCGACCCTGATCGTGGCTGTCCCGACTGGCGTCAAAATCTTCAACCTGATCGGCACCCTGTGGGGCGGACGCATCCTGATGCGGATGCCGACCTACTGGCTGATCGGCTTTATCTTCAACTTCCTGATCGGCGGGATCACGGGCGTGAGCCTGGGGATGATTCCCTTCGACTACCAGGTCACCATGTCCTACTACGTGGTGGCGCACTTCCACAACGTGATGATGTTCGGCACCGCCTTCCTGGCGATGGCGGGTCTGTACTACTGGTGGCCCAAGATGACGGGCCGCTTCCTGGACGAAAAGGTCGGTCTGGCCCACTTCTGGCTGTTCATGATCGGCTCGTGGCTGACCTTCCTGCCGCAGTACATCCTGGGTCTGCTGGGGATGCCCCGGCGCTACTACACCTACCCCGCCGGCAACTGGGCCTGGACCGAGCTGAACTTCGCCAGCACCGTGGGCGCCTTCCTGCTGCTGCTCGGCGGCCTGGCGATGCTCTACAACATGTTCCAGAGCTTCAAGCGGCCCATTACCGCCGGACCCAACCCCTGGGGCGGCTTTACCCTGGAGTGGACGAGCAGCAGCCCGCCTGCCGCATACAACTTCGCCCACGACTTCCCGCAGAACTTCCCCACCGAGCGCCCGCTGTACGACTGGGAACAGAACGGCGAAACCCTGACCCCGGTGGACCCGAAGAGCATTCATCTGCCGCAGGACAGCATCTGGCCGTTCATGACCGCCTTCTCGCTGCTGCTGATGGGCTACGGCCTCTCTTTCGGCTGGTTCACCAACTATGACCCGGCTGTGGGCCTCAAGCCCTTCGCCGACGCCAGCCTGAGCTTCAAGATCGCCACGACGGTGCTGTACCTCAGCCTCCCGGTGTTCTTCTACTCGCTGTTCAAGTGGGCGGGCACCCGTGAGTACGCCGTGCCGGTCGCGCACCACCACCTCACCAAGTACGACAACGGCTTCATGGGCATGGCCTGGTTCATCATCTCGGAAGTGGCGCTGTTCGCCATCCTGATTGCCGGCTACGTGTACCTGCGCGTGATCGGCGCCGCCGAGCCGCCCGCACTGCGCCCGAGCATCTGGCTGGCCGCGCTCAACACCTTGATTCTGGTCACCAGCTCGGGTGTGGTCCACAAGGCCGAGCAGGACCTGCACCACGGCCGCACCAGCTGGGGCCGCCTGGGCCTGTTCATCACGCTGCTGCTGGGCGCGATCTTCATGATCTTCCAGGTGTACGAGTTCTCGCTGTTCGGCACCGAAAGTGACTGGCGCCAGAACCTGTGGCAGTCGTGCTTCTTCATCATCGTCGGCCTGCACGGTCTGCACATCCTGATCGGCGGCACCGGCATCGCCCTGCCCTACTACCAGCTGCTGACCGGTAAGATGGACAAGTACAACCACGGCTCCATCGTCCCTGCCAGCCTGTACTGGCACCTGGTGGACGTGGTGTGGCTCCTGATCGTCGCGATCTTCTACGCCTGGTAATCCGGGCCGGCAGAAGGCACAAGGAAGAGGGAGGCTTGCGGGCCTCCCCTTCCTTTTGTTTTTTCTTGTCGCTCTGGCGGTTACGGCTCCCCGGCTTCCGTCTCCCCTTTCGCCTCACGGCCCATCAGGTGACGCACGCCTTCTGCGGGGGACCACTCGCCGCGCGTGACCTGCGCCACCGCCCGCACGATAGGCAGGTCGTGGCCGTGGGCAGCGGCCCAGGCGTCGAGCAGGCCAGCGGTACGCAGGCCCTCGACCACCTTGCCGCCTTGCTGCGGGCTCTCGCCCCGGGCAATCGCCTCGCCCGCTGCCCGGTTGCGGCTGTGGGGGCTGGTGGCGGTGGCGATCAGGTCGCCCAGCCCGCTCAGGCCGTAGACCGTTTCCTCCTCGGCGCCGAGTGAACGCAGGTAGCGGTTCATTTCACGCAGGCCACGGGTCAGGAGGGTCGCCTTGGCATTGTCGCCGAGGTGCAGACCGTCGCCCATGCCGGCAGCCACCGCGATCACGTTTTTCAGGACGCCGCCGAGTTCCACGCCGGGCACGTCACGGCTGGTGTAGACCCGCAGGCTGGGCGACATCAGCGCGGTCTGCACGGCGGCGGCAAGGGCCGGGTCGCGGCTGGCGACCACCGTGGCGGCGGGCAGGCCCCGGCCTATTTCCTCGGCGTGGTTGGGGCCGCTCAGGACCGCCACCCGGTCAAAGCCGAGCCCCGCCGCGTACTCGCTCAGGCGGCTGCCGTCGGGCGCGAGACCCTTGGCGCACAGCACCACGCCCAGTTCGCGCGGCAGCCCGGCCAGCAGTTCGGGCACGCCCACACTTGGTACAACCAGCAGGGCGAAGTCGGCGCCGGCCACCGCGCCGGGCAGGTCAGACGTGACCGCTACCTCGGGGGGCAGCAGCACGCCCGGCAGGTACTCGCGGTTCTCGCGCACCTCGGCCAGCCGGGCGGCAAAGTCGGGACGCCGAGCCCAGAGCCGCGCCGGTTGTCCGGCCCGTGCGGCGGCCACCGCGAGCGCCGTGCCCCAGCCGCCAGCGCCCAGCACAGGCAAAGCAGAGCCCTGCGTCATGCTTCGCCCATCCAGGCAAAGACCCAGATGCGCGGGGTGCGGTCATCCGGGTCGGCGTAGTCGGGGTACTCCACGATGTCCCAGCGGGCAAATCCGGCCCCGCGCAGCAGCGGCTCCAGCTCGGCGGGGTCGTAGCCGCGCTCGCGGTGGGTCTCCACGAATTCCTGCACCTCGCCGCCTTCGCCCATCACCCGGCAAAACGCCTGCACGACGCCCAGTTCTTCCTCGGCGTCGTAGTGGTGTGACCAGTGGTAATGGATTTCCTCGCCCGCCTCGCTGCGGGCCAGCCCCTCGATGGCGTCGCCTTCCCACAGCTCACGGACGCCCAGTCGGGTGTTGAGGTCGCAGGCGAACAGCCCGCCCGGCGCGGTGTGGGCCGCCGCCTGGCGCAGCGCCGCGCCGAGGTCGGCGGGGGCCAGCAGGTTGTTGAGGCTGTCGAAGACGCAGGTGACGAGGTCGAACGTCTCGCCGAGGTCGAAGGTTCGCAGGTCGCCCTGTTCGAAGCTCACCCAGGGCAGCCGCTCGCGGGCGACGCTGAGCATCTCGGCGCTGCCGTCCACCCCGACCACTGCCATCCCAGCCGCCTGCAACTGCCGGGTCATGCCCCCGGTGCCGCAGGCGAGGTCGAGGGCGCGGCGCGGGGTGAGGCCGCCGTCACGGGCATAGGTCAGGATGAAATCCGCCCAGTGGTCGTACTCCACGTCGGCCATAATCGCGTCGTACACGGCGGCCAGGGCCGTAAAAGGGGGGCGCTGCATGGCGTCACTATAGGCGCCGGGGCACAGGTCTCAATCCCAGGACTCAGGCCGGGCGCAGTTCGCCGCTCCGCAGCTGCCGTTCGATTTCGGCCACCGCGTGGTCGGCATGAAAGCGGCCATTTTCGATAAAGACCTGATTGGTCTTGCCGGCAAAGCCCGCGCTGCCCACCACGAAGAGGCCGGGCACGCTGCTCTCGTAGTTCTCGGTCAGCACCAGGCACTCGTCAGGCTGCGTGGCGAGGTTCAGCCCGTCCAGGAACGACAGGTCGGGGCGGTAGCCGGTCAGCGCGAAGGTGAAGTCGGTGGGCAGCTCGAAGGTGCGGCCGTCCTCGCCCTGCACGACCACGTGCTCGGGGTGAATCTCGACCACCCGCGAGTTGAAGTGGGCATGGATGCTGCCTTCCTTGATGCGGTTTTCGAGGTCGGGCCGCACCCAGTACTTGATGGTGCTCTTGAGTTCGGGAGCGCGGACCACCATGGTCACGTTCACGCCGCTGCGCCACAGGTCGAGCGCGGCGTCGGCGGCCGAGTTGCCCGCGCCGATGACGGTCACGTTCAGGCCCATGAAGGGGTGGGCCTCGGTGTAGTAGTGGCTGACGTTTTCGCTGTCCTCACCGGGAATGCCCATACTCAGCGGGTTGTCGTAGTAGCCGGTCGCCACCACCACGCGCCGCGCTTCCACCACGCCGGGCGTACCGTCCTGCGCCTCGATTTCGAGGGTGAAGCCCGCCGGGGCCGCGTGCACCTTATTCACGGTGGTGTACTGCCGCACGTTCAGGTTCTCACGCTGCGTGACGAGGCGGTAGTACATCAGCGCGTCACGGCGGTCGGGCTTGTCGTGCCCGGTCACGAAGGGGTGGTTGCCGATTTCGAGTTCGGGAGCAGTGGTAAAAAAGCCCATGTAGGTGGGGTACTCAAAAATCGCGTTGACCACGCAGCCCTTTTCCAGCACCACGTAACTCAGGCCCGCGCGCTTGCATCCGATGGCGGCGGCCAGACCCACCGGCCCGGCTCCGACGATTGCCACGTCATAAAGACTCATGGCCCTATTGTGTCAGCCTGCGCCCCGGTGCACCGTGACCCGCCTGCCCCTGCTAGTTTGAGAGCCATGCCGGGTGCGCGTTGGTTGTCGGGAGTGGTGCTGGGTGGGCTGTCGCTGGGCCTGATGGCCTGTGGCCCCAAAGACATCGAGGGGCTGCGAACCGCTGACTATCTCGGCGGAGACCAGCGCAGCGGCGTGCTGACCTACAGAGAGACCCCGCCGATGGGCGGCCCCTACAACCCGCTGTGGCAGACCTGCGCCGCCTACGCCCAGCCGGTCTACAACGAGTACGCCGTCCACAGCCTTGCGCGGGGCGCGGTGTGGGTGACTTACCGCCCTGGCCTGGACGCCGCCGAGCTGGACAAGCTAAAGGCCCTGCTCGCCGGGCAGCCTGCCGCGCTGCTCAGCCCGTATCCCAACCTGCCCGCGCCCGTCGTGATGACGGCCTGGAATCGCCAGCTCAGCGCCCAGACCGCCGACGACCCCCGCCTGACCCGCTTCCTCAAAGAAATCTTGCCCGAGAACAGTGCCCCAGAGAAGGGCAGCCCGTGCGCCAGGGGTTTCGGCGGCACCCGCTAGCCTGCATAGCCTTGACGGGGGCTGCATAGGCCGCTATATTGTTCAGCATCACCGCCCAAGAGGCGGTTTTTTCATGCCATCTTCCCGAGTTCCTCGGCAATTTGCGGCAGCGCACCGGCCTGACCGATACGCCGCTGGCCGTCGCGCACCGCCGTCGTGCGCTGAGGGCCACCGAGCAGCTCACGCACTGCCTGAGCGGCGGCGGACGCCTCCGGGCGGGTCAACGTGAGCGCCGCGCCGAGGAGCCGCTGCTGCCGCACCGCGAAGCCGGGGACATACTGCGGTCCGGCGGTGGGAAACCCGACCACCGGCACGCCCAGACCCGCCGCCTGCTCGTTGGCGGTGCCCGCCGTGCCGAGCGCCACCCCGCCCGAGGCAGCCGCTGCGTGAAGAATCGTAGAGAAGCTTGCGCGCAGAAGCCACACACTGCACGTGCCCCGGCGGGCGAGCACGCCCCACTCGCCGCGCTCCTCAAGCGTCCAACCGAGCAGCGGCGGCAGTTCGTCAAAGGGCCGGGGCCAGGCCACCAGCGCCTGCATGTCCGGCAGGGCGCAGGCGGCGCCGAGCATGACGGGCAGCGAGGTCTGGGCGTCGCCGCGCTGCCCCGGTAGCAGCGCCAGCACCGGCACGCCCGTCAGCAGCGGCGCCAGGTCACGCTCAGGAGCCGGCAGGATGTCGAGCGCGAAGCTGCCCCGGTAGGCGGCATTGACCCCCCGGCGGGCCAGATGACGGGCCGAGGCCGCGTCGCGCGTGTACACCCGCCAGGCGCGGCGGCCCAGCGCAAGCTCCCAGGGCATAAAGACGTTGGCGCCCAGCGCATTGAGTTCACGCAGGTGCCCGCCCAGCGTCATGCCCTCGCCGTAGAGGACCGACACCAGCGGCTGCACATGCACCAGCGGCAGACGCGGGCGGGCCAGTGCCCCCGGAATCTGCCGGGCCGCCAGCGTGCCCACCCCCAGCGCGTAGGTGTCGCCCACCACGACCACCCGCTCCAGCGCGGGCCCCTGGGTGCGGGCGGCCAGCCACTGCCCCAGTGACTTTTGCACCAGTCCGGCGCGCAGGTCGGCCCGCAGGTTGTCCAGGCTGCCGAAGGGAAACCCGCCCGAGGGCATGTCGAGCAGTGGCCCAGCAGTTTCCGCGAGCCCGGCATAGGCCCCGCCCGCCCCTACGAGCGGCAGCGCGAGGAGTGGCTGGTCTGGGCGGCGCCGACGCAGCTCACGGGCCAGCGCTGCCCCGATCAGGTCTTCGGCATGGCCGTTGGACACGAGCAGGGTAGCGGGCGCAACAGTCAGCGGCATGACGGCCAGAGTAGCGTCTGGGGCGTCAAGAGCCGCCTGGCGCGTCTCCGCTTTCCCGGGAGACCCGGCAGGCGGCTCTGGGGAGAGTCCTATGAACAGAGCCGTTACCCTGCTCGCTGCCCTGAGTTTGTCCGCCTCGCTGGGGCCTTCAGCCCTGGCGCAGAGCGCACCCGTTTCGACGTCTGCTACTCCTGCGTCTACTGCGGCCCCGGCTGCTCCCGCCCGCGTGCAGGCCCCCGCCGGCACCTTCGTGGGCCAGGACCGGGCCGGCGTGCGCTCCTGGCTGGGGATTCCCTACGCCCAGCCGCCCGTCGGCGACGCCCGCTGGCAGCCGCCCCGCGCCCTGCCCGCATCCCAGGCCGAGCGCACGACCACCCAGCCCGGCGCGGCGTGCGTGCAAACGCTCAGCGTGCCGGGGATGGACAAACAGGTGCGCGGCGCCGAGGACTGCCTGTTTCTGAATGTCTACGCCCCTACCAACGCGCAAAAAGCCCCGGTGATGGTCTGGATTCACGGCGGCAGCTTTCAGATGGGCGCGGGCAGCGACTACGACCTGAGCGTGCTCGCGCGTGAACAGGGTGTGGTGGCGGTCAGCCTGAACTACCGCCTGGGGGCGCTCGGTTTCCTGGCGACCCCGGCGCTCGACACCGCGCAGGGCACGGCGGGCAATCTGGGCCTGCTCGACCAGCAGCTCGCGCTAAAGTGGGTGCGGGACAACATCGCCGCGTTCGGGGGCGACGCACAGAACGTGACCGTGTTCGGCGAATCGGCTGGCGGCATGAGCATCTGCGCCCAGCTCGCCTCCCCCGGCGCGGCGGGCCTGTTCGACAAAGCCATCATCCAGAGCGGCCCGTGCACGGCCCCCGGCATCATGCAGAGCCGCGCCGAGGCGTACAACCTGGGCTCGCGGTTTGCAGCAGCCGTGGGCTGTGACCCCGCCGACGCCGCCTGCCTGCGCGCCGTGCCCGCCGACAAGCTGGTGCTGACCCGCTCGCCGAACGCCGCTTTTCCGGGTGCCGTGCCGTTTCCGCCGGTCTACGGCGACAGCACCGTGCCCCGCGCGCCCGCCGAGGTGCTGCGTCAGGGCCAGAACGCCGTGCCGCTGCTCATCGGCACCAACCTGAACGAAGGCACCCTCTTCGCCGCCTTCGTGGGCGACCCCCGGCGCGACCTTAACGCCGCCGAGTTCCTGGGCCTGAACGCCGTGCTCAACGGGCCCAACGCCCCGCGTGCCCTGCTCGCCTACAACAGCCGCACCTCCGGCACCCGTACCCAGGCCGCCGCCGCGAGTGCCACCGACAGCCTCTTTGCCTGCCCCAGCAGCAACCTCGCCCGCGACATCAGCCGCTTTACGCCGGTCTATAGCTACGAATTCCGCGACCCCAACCCGCCCCGCCCTGCGCAGTTGCGGCCCACGGTGGGTGTGCCGTCGTTCGGCGCCTTCCACGGCTCGGAAATCGTGAGCGTGACGGGCACCCCGTCCGGCCTGGGCAACCCCAGCGACTTCACGCCCGCTCAGGCTGAGCTGTCGCGCACCATGCAGACCTACTGGGCCAATTTCGCCCGCACCGGCAACCCCAACGGCGCCGGCTTGCCGCAGTGGGCTGCCTTCACCACCGAGCAGCCCCAGGTGCTAGGCCTGGCCCCCGGCGAGGTGACCCCCGTGCAGGACTTCCGCGCCGAGCACCACTGCGACACCATCTGGCGGCCCTGAGCCGTGAGCAGGCAATAAAAAAGCCGCCTCTTGGGCGGTGATGCTGAACAATATAGCGGACTATGCAGCCTTCGTCAAGGCTATTCACGAAGCCGCCGCTTCCCTGACCGGAGGCGGCGGCTTTGCCTTGCAAATTTGAGTGGGATTGAAGAGGCTAGCCCTTCTCAAACCTTCCCCCTTGCTGAGAAGCAAAGCGGGCAAGCTCACAGCAGTAACGGCGCGGGCAAGAGACAGGGTAAAGAGAGAAATAAAAAATCCGCCCTTCTCGGACGGTGATAAAAATAGAATAAGGCGATATGCGGGTTTTGTCAAACTTATGCGGATGTGCCGGTTTTTGCCGTGTAGGACGCTTCAAAATCTGAGAAACTCGAACCTTATGCAAAGAAGAACCGCCCCCCAGACTGGGAAGCGGCGCTTCTGTGCGCTCGGCTCAGTTGTGAGTCATGCCCAGCGGCACGACCCACTGGGCGAATTCGTCCTCGGTCACGTAGCCCAGGGCCAGCGCGGCGTCCTTGAGGCTGGTGCCTTCCTTGTGGGCCTTCTTGGCAATCGCGGCAGCCTTGTCGTAGCCGATGTGGCGATTGAGGGCGGTCACCTGCATCAGGTTCTTGTCGAGGTTTTCCTTGATCTTGGCCTCGTTGGGCTGGATGCCCACCGCGCAGTGGTCGTTGAAGGCCAGGCAGGCGTCGGAAATCAGGCGAATGCTTTCCAGCACGGCGTGAACCATCACTGGCTTGAACACGTTCAGCTGGAAGTTGCCCTGGCTGCCGGCAAAAGCGACGGTGGCGTCGTTGCCGAACACGCGGGTGGCGACCATCGTCATGGCCTCACTCTGGGTGGGGTTCACCTTGCCGGGCATGATGCTGGAGCCGGGCTCGTTCTCGGGAATGGTGATTTCGCCGATGCCGTTGCGCGGGCCGCTCGCCAGCCAGCGCACGTCGTTCGCCATCTTCATCAGGGCGCCGGCCAGGGTACGCAGGGCCGCCGAGGTCTGCACCAGCGCGTCGTGGGCGCTCAGGGCGGCGAACTTGTTCTCGGCGCTGCGGAAGTGGTAGCCGGTTTCTTCTTCGTACTTCTTGGCGGCCAGATCACCGAATTTGGGGTGCGCGTTCAGGCCGGTGCCCACGGCGGTGCCGCCGATGGCGAGGTCGAGCAGGCCTTCGCCCGCGTGCTTGACTTCGGACAGCGCGTAGTCGAGTTGCGCCACCCAGCCGCCGATTTCCTGCCCCAGCGTGATGGGCGTGGCGTCTTGCAGGTGGGTGCGGCCCACTTTCACGAGGTCCTTGTACTGCTCGGCCTTGGCGTGCAGGGTGTCGCGCAGCTTGCCGACCGCGCCGTACAGCCGCTCGTTGAGTTCCAGCACCACCGCGATGTGCATGGCAGTGGGGAAGGTGTCGTTGGAGCTCTGGCCGCGGTTCACGTGGTCGTTGGGGTGGACCGGCTTCTTGCTGCCCATTTCGCCGCCGGCGAGTTCGATGGCGCGGTTGGAAATCACCTCGTTGGCGTTCATGTTGCTCTGGGTGCCCGAGCCGGTCTGGAACACTACCAGCGGAAAGTGTTCGTCGAGTTTGCCGGCAATCACTTCGTCGGCGGCCTTCACGATGAGGTCGGCCACGTCGGCGGGCAGTTCACCGAGTTCGGCGTTGGCCTGCGCCGCGCCCTTTTTCAGGATGCCCAGCGCCCGGATGACGGGGCGGCCCCACACGAAGGTGTCGCGCCCAATCGGGAAGTTGTGGATGCTGCGCTCGGTCTGTGCGCCCCAGTAGCGGCTGGCGTCCACGTCCATCTTGCCCATCGTGTCGGTTTCTTGGCGGGTTTTGGTCATAGCGCTTTCAGTTTACGGCGTTTGAAGATTCGACTTTATGGAGCGCGCGGAGTGCTGCCCCGAGTCGCCAGAACCACAACAGGCCCAGCGTGAGCGTGAGGCCAAGTCCCCAGGTGTCGTTCCCTCCTTGCGGTGGGTGCCGCAGGGCCAGGCAAAGCAGCATGACCATGCTGCCCCAACCGCTCAGCCCCCACGCCACCAGCACCCGCGCCAGCCCCCCGAGCCGCAGGGCAGCGATCAGAAACCAGCGCAGAGTCGGCACGACCAGAACCAGGCCAAGCACGCTCATCAGCGCCACATTCGGTGTAAAAAATTCGCGAAACAGAGAAAACAGCATGGGCAAAAGCACCACCACGCCAGAGCGCCCGAACTCACTTTCCTCGAACACCGCCCGCCGCCAGCCTGCCGCGCTGAGGGCGTAGCCGGGATGCAGCAGCCCCCTATCGGTCACGGTCAGGTGGGCTTTTCTGAAAGCGTCGTTGGCCCGGTGCGGGTCACCCCATTCGCGCAACACGTCTTCGACGCTCTCACCCGCGTCCACGGCATCGTCCAGATGGGCCAGATGTTCAGCCCTGACCCGCTCGGCGGCTTGCGGCGCGAGGCCATGCGTGGCGATTTCCAGCCAGAGCTTCGGCGTCAGCGGGGCGCTCCAGTGGGGGTGAATGTTCCAGGCCATCTCAACCTCCCCCCACGACCGCGCCCACCGCCTGCGTCTGGCGCTGCCACTCGCCCCGCGCCCGTGCCAGAGCCGTGCGCCCCGCGTCTGTCAGGCGGTACTCACGGCGGGTGCGGCCCCTGACGTCTACCTCGCTGCTCTCCACCAGACCTTCCTTTTCCAGCAGGTGCAGCGCGGGGTACAGGCTGCCCTCTTTGGCCGTCAATACCCCTTCAGAGCGGGCTTTAATCGCCTGGGCGATGGCGTAGCCGTGTTCGGGCTGACGGTCCAGCACCGCCAGAATCAGCAGGCGCAGTTGCTCTTTGGTGTTCATGGGGACACAGTACCTTGAAAGTTTATGTATTGCAATTTGAGGTATTTCACGCCCCCGCCCGGCGCGGTCTACTGCCCGCATGAACCTAGAACCCTACCAGCAGGCTTCGCCCGAGCGCCTGCGCCTTTACCTGTCCCTCTTCGCCATGGTCGCGCTGACCGTGCTGCTCGGCGGCCAGCGGACGGGCGACCTCGGCGTGCGCGGCACCCTACGGCGCAGCGCCTTTGCACGCGGCATGTTTGCCGACATCGGGGCCATCAGCACGCTGGGGGCGCTTTATCTCGTCCTGAACGGCAGAACCTCCGTGCGGGTGCCCGCTGCTATCGCCACGTTGTTTGTCGGAAGTTTTGCGCTGCTGCCCGCACTGGCCTACGAAGACTGGGCCGCCATGCAGGAGCGCAGGCAGTGAAACAGTACCTCGATTTTCTCCGCCACATCCGCGACCACGGGACCGACAAGATGGACCGCACCGGCACCGGCACCCGCTCGGTGTTCGGGTATCAGATGCGCTTCGACCTCTCTGAAGGCTTTCCCCTGGTCACGACCAAGCGGGTGCACCTGAAGTCCATCATCTACGAGCTGCTGTGGTTTCTGCGCGGCGACAGCAACGTGCGCTGGCTGCAGGAGCACGGCGTGACCATCTGGGACGAATGGGCGCGCGAGGGCGGCGAACTCGGGCCGGTCTACGGCGTGCAGTGGAGAAGCTGGCCCGACTATGGCGGCGGGCAGATTGACCAGATTTCGCAGGTCATCGAGCAAATCAAGACGAATCCGGACTCAAGAAGGCTGATTGTCTCCGCCTGGAACGTGGCGCAGATTGACGAGATGGCCCTCCCCCCCTGCCACCTGCTCTTTCAGTTCTACGTGGCGGACGGGAAACTCAGTTGCCAGCTCTACCAGCGCAGCGCCGACAGCTTTCTGGGCGTGCCGTTCAACATCGCCAGTTACGCGCTGCTGACCATGATGGTGGCCCAGGTCTGCGGCCTCGAACCCGGCGAGTTCATCTGGACGGGTGGCGACTGCCACATCTACAGCAATCACATGGAGCAGGTGGAGCGCCAACTGAAGCGCGAGCCGAGGCCCTTGCCGAAGATGCGGCTCAATCCCGCAGTCAAAGACATGTTTGCTTTCCAGTACGAGGACTTTACGTTGGAAGGGTACGACCCGCATCCGGGCATCAAGGCGGAGGTGGCGGTATGACGCGGCCCAGTTTCGACGACCTCGGCCTCGCCACCGCGCGGCTGTGGGCGACCCGCAGCGCCGACCCGAAGGTGCAGGTGGGCGCGTGCATCCTCGACCGGCACCACCGCGTGGTGGGCGTGGGCTACAACGGGCGGGCGGCGGGCGAGCCCAACGAGCGCGAAAGCCTGGCCCAGGGCGCGTCGGGCTATATCCACGCCGAGGTCAATGCGCTGCTCGCCGCCAACTGGAACGGCGAAGGCCACACGCTCTACGTCACCCACGAGCCGTGCTCGGTGTGCGCCCGCCTGATCGTCAATTCGCGGCGGGTGGGCCGGGTCGTGTTCGCCACGCCCTACCGCGAGACGGCCCGCGTCGAAGCCGGGCTTCCCAGCGGCGCGGAGATTTTGCGATCGGCGGGAATTGAGGTAGAAGATGCTCAGAAGGGACTGTAATTTGTCCTCGTAGTGCTTGAATATTGAGTTCTCAAGCGGCATTGTGTGGAACCGTGCCGTCCCGTCAAGACATTGTTGCCATCGCTGCCCAGACTGAAAACCGCGTCATCGGGCGTGATGGCGGGATGCCCTGGCATTTGCCGGCTGACTTTGCACATTTTCGGGCACTCAGCGTTGGCAAGCCAAATATTATGGGGCGCAAGGTCTTTGACACACTGAGACGTAAGCCTTTGCCCGAACGGGTCAACATTGTGCTCACCCGCAACGAGAACTTGAAATTCGACGGCTGTCTCATCGCCCATTCGCCCGAAGAAGCCCTCCAACTCGCCGGAGACGCTCCCGAAATCGCCATCATCGGCGGCGAGGAGATTTACCGGCTCTACTGGGACCGGCTGACCCGGCTGGAGATGACGCTGATTCACGCGGAACTGGACGGCGATACCTTCTTCCCCGAAATCGGGCCTGAGTGGGAACTGGCGCAGGAAACCTTCCGACCCGCCGACGAGAAGAATCGCTACGACCTGACTTTCCAGACGTGGCGACGGCGGGGCTCTGGGCAACCATGACCGACCCCCGCCTCGCCATCGAACAGGAACGCACCGAGCAGGAACAGGAGCGCACCGAGCGCGTCCGCGAGCGGGAAAAGAGTGGGCGCTTCAAGTCGGTGCTGGAGGCGATTCCGCTGCTGGCGACGCTGGCGACGGCGCTGGTGGCGGTCATGGGCAACTTGCAGTCGCAGCAGCAGTACCGCGACACGCAGGCCTCCGAGCGGTTTCAGAGCGCGGTGGAACTGCTCGCCGGAGACGACCTGACCACCCGGCTCGGCGGCATCGCCCTGCTGGGGCAGGTGGCGCAGACCAACCCGGAACGGCGGGAAAACGTGGTGCGGCTGCTCGCCACCTATCTGCGCGTTCACTCGCCCGTGACCGAGGCGGGCCGCGCCCAGCCGGTGGTTCTGGCGCCACCCGCCGAGGAAGTCCGCGCTGTCCTGGCGGCCCTGGCGTACCGGGGCAACATCACCAACGTGGACCTGGGCCGCATCAGCGCCCGCAACCTGATGGAAAACGGCGCCGACCTGACGGAGCTCATTTTCGCCCGCAGCGACCTCAGCGGCAGCATGTTCGAGGGCAGCGACTTGAGCGGCGTGCCCTTCAAGCAAACCACCCTGCGCGGCGTCAATTTCCGGGGCGCGGATTTGACCCGTGCCAACTTCGAGAACGCGAACCTGTCCGGAGCGCAGCTTCAAAACGCCGACCTCAGCAGCGCAGACCTATCGCAGGCCCAGGGCGTCACGTCCGCAATGGTCGCAGGTGCCAAAACCGACGCCCAGACGAAACTGCCGGCGGGGGTCAAGGTCACGGCAGCCACGCCAGCGGCTCCATAAACACAGTTCTGCTAACATTTGCCGCCCGCTTTCTCGCCGCAGTCTGATAAACTGCCCGGCATGAGGCGTTTGACCCGACGTGCATATCCCCCCCGCCGCTGAGGTGGGCCGGGTCAACACAGCCTGAAATCCCCCGAACAGCGGCGCATTCCCAGCGAGTGCGCCGCCTTTTCTTTTGGAGTGAAGATGTCCGAAATCCGCAGAAATGTTCCCGTCAATGAGCAAATCCAGCTTCTCAAGCGCGGCGTGGTGGACCTCGTGTCCGAAGAAGACCTCAAGCGCAAGATTGAGAAAGGCGAGCCCCTGCGCGTCAAGCTCGGCGCCGACCCCACCCGCCCCGACCTGCACCTCGGGCACGCCGTCATTCTGCGCAAAATGCGGCAGTTTCAGGACCTCGGGCACAAGGTCATCATGCTGATCGGCGACTTCACCGCGACCATCGGCGACCCCAGCGGCAAATCCAAGACCCGCCCGCCGCTGAGCCTGGAAGAAGCGCGCGCCAACGCCGAGAGCTACCTCGCGCAGTGCCGCCTGATTCTGCGCCAGGAACCCGAAGCTCTTGAAATCAGGTACAACTCCGAGTGGCTCGAACAGCTTGGCTACAAGGACATCATCGGCCTGGCGGCGAAGTACACCGTGGCGCGCATTCTGGAACGCGACGACTTTACCAAGCGCCTCAGCGCCGGCACCCCGATTTCCATGCACGAGCTGCTCTACCCGCTCACCCAGGGCTACGACTCGGTGGCGCTGCACGCCGACGTGGAACTCGGGGGCACCGACCAGTTGTTCAACAACCTGGTGGGCCGCGCCCTGCAACGCGACTACGGGCAAGAAGCGCAGGTCGTGCTGACGCTGCCACTGCTCGTCGGCCTGGACGGCACCGAGAAGATGTCCAAGAGCTTGGACAACTATATCGGCCTGACCGACGAGCCGCACGCCATGTTCGCCGGGCTGATGAAGGTGCCCGACCCGCTGCTGGACAACTACTTCACGCTGCTGACCGACCTGCCGCGTGAGCGCATCGAGGAACTGCTCGCCGGGCACCCGGTCGCCGCCCACCGCGAACTCGCCCGCGAAGTGGTGCGAGCCTTCCACCCCGATGCCGACCTCGACGCTGCCGAGGCGCGCTTCCGCTCGGTGGCGAAGGGTGGCATTCCCGACAACATTCCCGCCGTCAGCGTCCCGGCAAGTGAGCTGAACGAACAGGGCCACGTCAGCATGGCGAAACTGGTCGTGCTGGCGGGCCTGGAACCCAGCAACGGCGCCGCCCGCAAACTGATTCAGAACCGGGGTCTTAAGCTCGGCGGCGAGACTTACAGCGACCCGCAAGGCCAGCTCACCCGCGAGCAACTGACGGAAGGCGTGGTCATCCAGAAGGGCAAGGACAAGTTCGCCCGGCTGGTGCTGGAAGGCTGACTTTGTCAAGTTATGCACAGGCCGGGCGCCTGGTTCCCAACCTGAGGCTGAGGCGTCCACAACACCGTTTTAGCCCTCTGCCCCAGCGGCTTGTCCACAGGGTAACTGTGTAAAAAGTGCGTCCCTGTGGATAAAAAAGCTGACCTACCCATCACAATCGCGTGACAGGCAGGTCTTGACTGAGGGCGCAGCGTCAGCTTAAACGCGGTCCGACAAGTCCTCGGCCTTCAACTTTTCCACGCGCAGCATATTGGTGGTGCCGCGCACGCCGAAGGGCACGCCCGCCGTAATCACGTAGCGGTCGCCCACGTCGGCCAGGCCGCTCTTTTTCAGCTCGTCGTTGGCGATGCGTACCATGTCATCGGTGTCCTCGGGGTCTTCGCTGAGCATGGGGTAGACGCCCCAGGAAAGCGCGAGCTGGTTGCGGGTGATCTCGTTGGGGGTCAGCGCGACGATGGCGAGCGGCGGACGGTTCTTGGAAATGCGGGTGGCCGCCCCGCCCGTGCTGGTAAAGGTCACGATGGCGGGCGCTTCGAGCTTAGCCCCGATGTTGCAGGCGGCGAGCGCAATGGCGTCCTGCGCCTGCTCGGTGTCCATCACGACCTGACGCTGCATCAACTGGTAAAGCTCGCTCGCTTCGGCCTCGCGGGCAATACGGTCCATCATAGCGACCGACTCGACCGGGTACTGGCCCGCCGCCGATTCGGCGGAAAGCATCACCGCGTCGGTGCCGTCATAAATAGCGTTCGCCACGTCCGACGCCTCGGCGCGGGTGGGGCGCGGCAGGTTGATCATGCTTTCGAGCATCTGGGTGGCCGTAATGACCGGCTTGCCCGCCTCACGGCACATGCGGATGATGCGTTTCTGGATGGTCGGCACCTGCTCGGGGCGCATTTCCACACCGAGGTCGCCGCGCGCCACCATCACGCCGTCCACTTCCTTGAGGATGTCGGCGAAGCGGTCCACCGCCTGCGGCTTCTCGATTTTGGCCATCAGCTTGGCGCGGCTGCCGAAGCGGGCGAGGTAATGCCGGGCGAGCAGCAGGTCATCGCGCGAGCGCACGAAGCTCAAGGCCACCCAGTCCACGCCGAGGCTCGCGCCAAATTCCATGTCCTGCACATCTTTTTCCGACAGTGCGGGCACGGTCAGGTCGGCTTCGGGCACGTTGATGCCCTTGTTGTTTTTCAACGTGCCGCCGATCAGGACAGTCGTCTGAATGTCGTTGCCGCGCACGTGGTCCACCCGCAGGCTCATGTTGCCGTCGTCGAGCAGCAGCGTCATGCCGGGGGTCACGTCACCGGCGAGGCCCTTGTAGGTGCTGCCCACGCGCTCGGCATTGCCCTCCACCTCGTCCATCGTGATGACGAACTTCTGCCCGGGATTCAGGGTCACCGAACCTTCGGCAAAGCGGCCCACCCGAATCTTGGGGCCTTGCAGGTCTTGCAGGATACCGATGGTCACGCCCTTGCTCACGGCGAGGTCACGCACCATCTGCACCGTCTGACGGTGGTCTTCGAGGTCGCCGTGGCTGAAGTTGAGGCGGACCACGTTCAGGCCAACGTCGATCATGCGCCCGAGAACTTCGGTGCTGCGGCTGGCGGGGCCGACAGTCGCCACGATTTTGGTGGCACGGTCAAAGTGTTTCATAGGGTCTCCAGAACAAGCTTTGGAAGCACTTCCAGCATCTTTAAAGAGGCAGCCATCCGCAGGCGGTCAGCAAAGGCGGACGGCGGACGGCTGCCCGGAAGGCGGGGCTTTAGCGCAGCGCCTTGCGGCCCGGGAACACGGCTCGGTCGCCGAGCTGGTCTTCGATGCGCAGCAGCTGGTTGTACTTGGCGATACGGTCCGAGCGGCTGGCCGAGCCGGTCTTGATCTGCCCGGCGTTGGTCGCCACAGCGAGGTCGGCGATAAAGGCGTCTTCGGACTCGCCCGAGCGGTGGCTGATGATGGTGCCGTAGTGGTGGCGCTTGGCGAGTTCGATGGCGTCCATGCTCTCGGTGAGGGAGCCGATCTGGTTCACCTTGACCAGAATCGCGTTGCCCACCTTGCGGTCGATGCCCTGCTGCAAGCGCTCGGGGTTGGTCACGAACAGGTCGTCGCCCACCAGCTGGGTCTTGGCGCCCACCTTGGCGGTCAGGCGTTCCCAGCCGTCCCAGTCGTCTTCAGCGAGGCCGTCTTCGATGCTGACAATCGGGTAGCGGCTGGTCCAGTCGGCCCAGAAGTCGATCATCTCGTCGCTGCTCAGCACGCGGCCCTCGCTCTCCAGGTGGTACTGGCCGTCCTTGTACAGCTCGGTCACGGCGGGGTCGAGCGCGATGCAGATGTCCTTGCCGGGTTCGTAGCCCGCCTGCTGAATGGCTTCAAGCAGCACTTCGAGGGCTTCCTCGTTGCTCTTGAGGTCCGGCGCAAAACCGCCTTCGTCGCCGACGTTGGTGTTGTAGCCGCGCCCGCTGAGGACTTTTTTCAGGTGGTGAAAGGTCTCGGCGCCGTAGCGCAGTGCTTCACGGAAGCTCGGAGCGCCGACCGGCATCACCATGAACTCCTGAAAATCCACGCTGTTGTCGGCGTGGGCGCCGCCGTTGATGACGTTCATCATGGGCACAGGCAGGGTCTTGGCGTTGGAGCCGCCGAGGTAGCGGTAGAGCGGGATGTCGAGCTCGGCAGCGGCGGCGCGGGCAGTCGCGAGGCTCACCGCCAGAATCGCGTTGCCGCCCATGTTGCCCTTGTTGGAGGTGCCGTCCACGTCCATCAGCGCCTTGTCGATGGCGGCCTGCTCACTGGCGTCCATGCCGATGAGGGCCGGGCCGAGGGCCTCACGCACGTTCTGCACGGCACGTTCCACGCCCTTGCCCATGTACCGCTCGCCGCCGTCACGCAGTTCGAGCGCCTCGTGGCTGCCGGTACTCGCTCCCGAAGGCACGATGGCCCGGCCCGAAAAACCGCTGTCGAGGTGGACTTCGGCTTCGACGGTGGGGTTCCCACGCGAATCCAGCACTTCACGGGCGATGACTTTCTCGATGTTCATGATCCTTGACCTCCAGGCGAGTGGGAACGGAAAAACGGGCGGCGATCCTGCCCCCAGCAGCGCGGAGGCGTAGCCCCGACACTATAAGGGCCAGAGTTCGGGGCGGTGTCCCGC
>NC_001264.1:300000-412348 GCF_000008565.1 Deinococcus radiodurans R1 = ATCC 13939 = DSM 20539
ACGTCGTTCCACAGCCGCGCTTCGAGGTGCGACTCCATCTTGGGCAGGTAGAAGTACGGGCCCTTGCCACGGGCAAGCTGCTCCTTGGCGTTGTGGAAGAAGAACAGTCCGAAGTCGAAGAAGGCGCCGTAAAGCGTCTCGCCGTCCACTTGCACATGCTTTTCCGGCAGGTGCCAGCCGCGCGGACGCACCAGCAGGGTGGCCGTCGTGTCATTGAGCTTGTAGCTCTTGCCGTTCTGTTCCAGGCTGATGGTGCCGCGCACCGCGTCGCGCAGGTTGATCTGGCCCTGCACGCAGTTGTCCCAGGTGGGGCTGCTGGCGTCCTCGAAGTCGGCCATGAACATCTTTGCGCCGGAGTTGAGCGCGTTGATGATCATCTTGCGGTCCACCGGGCCGGTAATCTCGACGCGGCGGTCTTTCAGAGCGTCGGGCAGCGGGCTGATTTTCCAGTCGCCCGCACGAATCTCGGCGGTTTCGGGGAGAAAGTCAGGCAGTTCGCCCGCGTCAAGGCGTTGCTGGCGCTCCTCGCGCTTTTGCATCAGCTCGCGGCGGCGCGGCTCGAAGCGGCGGTGCAGCTCGGCGACGAATGCCAGCGCCTCGGGCGTCAGAATCTCGGCATACTCGGGCTTGATCGGCGCGTTGATGGTCATTCCGGCGGGCAGGTTCAGGTCGGTCATGGGGTTCTCCTGGGAAGAGAGGCGAAAGCCGAAGAGCAGTCCTTGCAGTTTTTCACTGGATGAACTTTGATTTCATTTTACAGCAAATGAGGCCGGCTGTTCCCGCATGTCCAGAGAACACAGACGGTAACGCGCTCTCTTTGGTTTGCCTCCTTGCCCCCGACGCCGCCGGGCGGGGGCTGTTTTGCACCGACTCCAAAATTTAGAGTGTCTCCTCAGAAAGTGGACGCACAATGGGTCAAGACTCCTCCTCTTTTGCTTCTGCGCTCCGGCCGCCGCTCGCGGCTCTTGCCTTTCTTTGCCGCCTGTCACCTTTCCCCTTGCCCAGTTCTCCCGAGGTTCCGCTATGACCCCCTCTACTCTGTCCAAACGTCTGTTGCCCGCTCTGGCCCTTGCTCTGTTGGTGGTGTTGCCCGGCTGTTCCCAGTCTGCGCCGCAGGCCCCCGACAAGGCGATTTTCATCCCGCAGGAAGCACAGACGACGGCCCCCACACTGACGCCTCTCACGACGCCGCAGGACACCGAGCCGTGACGGCGCGCCGCCTGACCTAAGCGTTAGGGTTTTTGTCCCGCTTTTGCCAGATGGGCGGCCTTTATCCCAACATCATTTGCTCCTTCCCCTGCCCTGACCCGGCGGGGATTTTTCTTTCCCCAGAGAAAAATGAGAAAAACTCATCAAACTTACCTTCCGGTCGGTAACATATTGACCGAGCGGTAAGTTCGTCTTACCCGGATCACTTTTCTTCCCCTCTCTCGTTCAAGGAGTCGTTTATGTACCTTGCTCTGCGCGAACTGCAACATCAGAAATTGCGTTCCCTGCTGATCGGCGGCATCGTCGCCCTCATCGCTTTTATGGTCTTTATGCTTACTGGCCTGACGCGCGGCCTCTCGCGGGACAGCGCCTCGCTGCTGCTCGACACGCCCGCGCAGTCTTTCGTGACCACCAAGGAAGCCGACGGCGTGCTCAACCGGTCTTTCCTGAGCCCGGAACAGGTCAGCGCCCTGCAACAAGACAACGAAGACGCGGCGGCCTTCGCCCAGACCTTCGTGAGCTTCAGCCACGGCGATAAACAGCTCAGCGGCGTGCTGCTCGGCGTGGACCCGCGCGGCTTTCTGGCGCCGGACGTAAGCGAAGGCCAGACCCTACGCGTGGCAGGCGGCGCGGTGGTGGACGAATCGCTGCGCGAAGACGGCGTGAAGGTCGGCGACGTACTGACCCTCAAGCCCAGCGGCGACCAACTGCGCGTGAGCGGCTTTACCCGCAGTGCCCGCCTAAACCACCAGCCCGGCATGTACGTGTCGCTGGCGCGCTGGCAAAAGCTCAACCCCCGTATGCACGGCACCGTGAACGCCGTGGCTCTGCCCGCCGCACCGGCTCAGGTCAACCTCGGCGGCGCCGACTTGAGCGTGACCAACCGCGCCCAGACGCTGCAAGTGCTTCCCGGCTACAAGGAAGAGCAGGGCAGCCTGACCATGATTCAGGTGTTCCTGATCGCCGTGGCGGCGTTCGTGCTGGCGACCTTCTTCTACGTGATGACGCTGCAAAAGACCGCGCAGTTCGGTCTGCTCAAGGCCATCGGCGCGAGCAACCGCACCCTCGCCGGCAGCGTGGTCGCCCAGATGCTGATTCTGACGCTGCTCGCCGTGGCCATCGCCGCCGCCGTCACCCTGGGCATGGTGCAACTGCTGCCCGCCGGGATGCCCTTCCACCTCACCGCCGCCAACATTGCCTCCGCCTCCGGCCTGCTGCTGGTCGTCGCCGCCCTGGCGAGCCTGCTGAGCGTGCGCCGCGTCGCCAAGGTAGACCCGCTGATTGCCCTCGGCGCAGCTTGAGCCCCTCCCCCTGAG
This sequence comes from Deinococcus radiodurans R1 = ATCC 13939 = DSM 20539, assembly GCF_000008565.1. GTDB lineage: Bacteria > Deinococcota > Deinococci > Deinococcales > Deinococcaceae > Deinococcus > Deinococcus radiodurans. The sequence continues at coordinate 302,526 of NC_001264.1, forward strand.
GCTCTGCCCCGCCTGCGCCCCCTGCCCTAGCCCCCTCTCCTACAGGAGTTCCCCATGACTGCCATCCAGATGCCGGCCCCCCGTCCCGTTCCCCTGACCCCCGCTGCCGTGGCCGCGCCGCTCGCGGAGCCCACCCTGGCGGTGCGTCACGTGTCCAAGGTCTACCGCGACGGCGACACCGAGATCACGGCGCTGCACTCCACCACCTTCGAGGTGCGCCCCGGCGAACTGGTGGCGGTCAACGGCCCGAGCGGCAGCGGCAAGAGCACCCTGCTCTCCATTGCGGGGGCGCTGCTGCGGCCCACCACCGGGCAGGTCTTGATTGCCGGGCAGGACGTGACGCGGCTGAGCGAGCGCGAACTGCCTGCTTTCCGGCTCCAGCACATCGGCTTTGTACTCCAGAGCAGCAACCTGATTCCGTACCTCACGGTGCGCGAGCAGCTCACGCTGGTGCCCCGGCTCGCCCACGCCGACATGCGGCAGGCCGCCGCGCAGGCCGACGACCTGTGCGCGTTCTGGGCCTCGAAGCCCGTGCTGGGCACTATCCCGATGCCCTGAGCGGGGGCCAGAAGCAACGCGTCGCCATCGCCCGCGCCCTGATGAACAACCCCGGCCTGATTCTGGCCGACGAACCCACCGCCAGCCTCGACGGCGCCCGGGGCCGCGAAGTGGTGCAGATGCTCGCCGATGAGGTGCGGACCCATCAGAAGGCCGGCGTGATGGTCACCCACGACGAGCGCGTGCTCGACCTGTGTGACCGGGTGGTGACTATGGTGGACGGGCAACTGCGCGGCTGACCCATAGAGCGAGTTCGCCTGTGAGGCACGTCCTGAGTGGCGTGCCTTTTTCGTTTGCTGGCATGAGCGGGAGAAAAGGACCGGCTGAGAACAGAGTGTCGGCCCCTTTACGAATGCCCTGGCATATGCCAGATTGGGCTCCTTACACGTTCACTCAAAATTCAAGGAGACCACATGAAATTCAACCGTCCTCTTTCTCTGGCTCTGCTCTCAGGTGCGCTGCTGCTGGCGTCCTGCGGCAACACTCCGGCGGGTGGAACCACCCCCGGTGGTACGAACACGGGTGACACCACCAACACCGGCGGCATCAAAGTCAACCCGATCACCGGCACGGGCAATGCGACCCTCTCGGCTGATGTGGTGCGCTCCAACCGTGGCGCGGCGGTCGAAGGCAGCACCGTGTACCTGTACCGCACTGGGGACCGCAGCGCGCTGTCGGCAAGGCCAGCACCAACGCCCAGGGCTACGTCGAGTTCGCCAAGATTCCGGCGGGCAGCTACGACCTGGTGTTCATGAAGAGCAAGGCCGCCGGCTCCGAATTCGACGGCGCGGTGGCGAAGGACAACGTCAACACACGGCTGAAGATCGCGCAGTTCATGTCCGCCGATCCCAACGCTACGGCGGACGTGCCGCAGCTCAAGCTCGAAACGCCCACGGCTTTCAAGGCGAACGGCGAAGTGGATACCTGGGGTCCGCTGGGCAGTGGAACCGCGTTCAACGACGTGGTGAACGTGCGCGCCTACAGCGTGAAGAACAGCGACCAGCCGCGCGTGATGCGCTACTTCCTGTTCTCGCTGGTCAACATCGACAAGGACGGCACCTGGTCCGACGTGCGCCCGGCGGCGGGCCTGTACGAGCAGGACCCCGGTTACGTGACCCCCGGCGTGGACCCCAACAACAAGGGCCAGGGTCAGGACAGCGGGCTGGTCAGCCTCGACGCCACCGGCCTCGAAGGCGACGTGTACCTGCAAGTGGTGGGTCTAGATTTCAACTACAACCGCGTGGCTTACCTCGTGCCCCTCAAGCTCAACCGCACCAAGGCGGCTTCGGAAGTCGTGGCGCCGACCAACGTGCGTGCCATCGCCTACACGCTCAGCACCCGCATCGACTACCTCTACAAGACTCAGGACCCGGTGCTCGACGCGCCGACCAGCGGCACCAACCTGTGGGTGACGACCTCCTGGGATGCCCCCGTCACCCTGAGCGGTTACCGCGGCTTCCGCGTGCTGCGCTCGACCAAGGCTGAGGGCCCCTACAGCCAGGTGGCGTTCGCGGGTGAAGCCCAGTGCGCCAAACCCGCCGACGCCAAGGCCACCACCCGCCGCTGCACGGTGAGCGACAACACCGCCAGCCTGATCACCGACCAGGACTACTTCTACAAGGTCGTGGCAGCGGGCACCAACGAGGCGACCAGCGACGTGGCCCCGACCCACACCCTGCCCATCTTCCAGCCCAAGCTGCTCTCGCCGGGCAAGGACGTGCACGACGTCGATCTGACGCCCAACTACACCGTCAAGCTCAATCTGTTCCAGACCGGCGCGACCGGCGCGGTGATGAACCTGCGGGTGGCCGACTTTATTACTGGCGAAAGCTATGCGTATGCGGCCAAGCGCCTGACGGTTCGCAAGGAACTGGGCGAAACCCAGATCCTGAGCAACCTGCAAGGCACGAGCAACTACTACGTGTTCCGCGACTCCTACGCCACCGACAACGACCCCAAGACCAACAACGACACCGTGACCTACGACGCGGCGAGCGACGTCCTGACCGTGCCGCACCAGTTCGAGGTCGATTACCTCGGCGGCAACAAGGTGCCGCTGCAAGCCAACCGCCGCTACAGCTGGTACATCGACTCCGGCTACGCCTACCGCCTCGCCGACCCCAGCAAGCCCACGACGGCGGCCAACAACTACATCGCGGCCTACTCGGTCTACAGCGACCCCTCCGACACCGTGCGTGTGGTGCCTGGCGGCGTCAAGCAGGGCGGAGCCGAGGTCAACGATTTCACCACCCGTCAGTAAGCTCAGCGCCCCGGCCCCCACGCCCCGCGGGCCGGGCGCCCCTGCCTTCACTGCACACCTTCCCACTGCATGCCAGGAGCACTGCCGATGAAAAAGATTTCTCTTGCTGTTCTCTCTCTGACCACGCTGCTCGCGGCCTGTGGTCAGCCGCAGACCTCGCCCCAGTCCCCCGCCGCGAGTGCCCCCAGCGTGGCGGTGCCCCGGACCCACGCGCTCGATATTGACCCGGCGCAGGTCGTCACCACCAAGAACGGCGACATGTACGTGCGCAACCAGCTCGTCGTGAACCTACGCGGCCACAGCGCCGACGCCCTGGCCGACCAACTCGGCGGGCGCGTCCTCGACCAGCTTCCCGAACTCGACGTGGCACTCATCGAATTGCCGCAGGGCAAGGACGCCCGCAGCGTGGGCGTGGCCCTGATGCGCGAAGGGCAGGTGCTCTACGCCGCGGCTCAGACCGTGCAGCGTCAGATCGAGCCGGTCAGGACCGCACAGGACCAGCTCGGCGCCCAGGCCGTGAACCAGGTGTTCGACACCCTGCCGCAGTACGCGCTCGACAGCAACCACCTGCACGCCAAGGCTGCCTGGGACGCGGGCTTTACCGGCAAGGGCGTGAAGGTCGGCGTGATCGACGATCCGTCCGACGTGTCGCACCCCGACCTGCGCCCCAACTGGGCGGGTAAGGCCTATGACCCGGCCACCAACACCACCTACACCACCGTGCAGGGCTGGATCGACGCCATCGACGGCTTCGACGGCAAGGTGGACAACAAGGTGGACCCCGGCATCGAGCACGGCACCGCCGTCGCCTCCACCATCGCCGCTGCGAAAAACGGTCAGGGCATCGTGGGCGTGGCGCCCGACTCCAAGTTCTACACCGCCGCCATCTTCCAGCCCGGCTTTATCGGGGATTATCTGGTGGCCCGCTCGGTGATCTGGACGGTCAACCAGGGCGCTCAGGTCATCAACAACTCGTGGGGCGGCACCGGGTACTCGCCGCTGCTCAAGCAGGCCTTCGACTACGCGCTGGAGCGCGACATCACCGTGGTCGTCTCGGCGGGCAACTCCTACCGCGAGGAGTGGCGCAACCCCGCGCAGCTTCCCGGCGTGATCGCCTCGGCGGCGCTCGACATCAACAACGACAAGGCGGGCTTCTCCACCTACGGGCGTCACGTCAGCGTGGCCGCGCCCGGCGTGGACGTGATGCTGGCCTCACCGCTGTTCATCAACGCGGACGGCACCCGCAAGACGGGCGGTTATACCAAAGACGGCGGCAGCGGCTACCAGCTGATCAGCGGCACGTCCTTCTCCGGCCCCTACACCTCGGGCGTGGCCGCCGTGATTCTGGGCGCCAAGCCTGACCTCGACCCGCACCAGGTTCGCCGCCTGATGGAAGAAACCGCCGATGGCAGCGTGGGCAGCAACAAGGCGGGCTTTGACCGCGAAACCGGCTACGGCCTGATCCGCATGGACAAGCTCGCCGACCGCCTCAAGGGCAGCAACATGCCGCAAAAAGGTGGCGCGGGCCGCGTGAAGGTCGAGATTCAGACCCCCGGCGGCTACGTGCCCGGCATCCTCGCCGACGTGATTCTGGAAGGTGACGGGGCCGACGGCGCGGTGTACGCGGTGCAGACCGACTCGGACGGCTACGCCAACTTCGTGTCTATTGCCCCCGGCACCTACACCCTGCGCGTGGCGACGCCCGACCTGACCCTGACCGGCGGCCAGAGCGACGAGCGCGACACCTACGTGGGCAAGTTGACCGTGACCTCCGGCAGCGTGCTGAGCACCGTGGCCCCGCAGCGGGTGGTGCTGGTCAAGGGCGCCGTGGACCTCAACCCGGTGGACCCCTACGAGCCCAACGACACCATGGCCGAGGCCAAGCCGATCAGCTACGGCAAGATGACCGAGCTGGCCTACATCTTCGGCAAGCCGCGTGACGTGGACTTCTTCAGCTTTACCGGCAAGGCGGGCGACAACATTCAGGCCGACGTGCACGCCCGCACGGCCATCGGCGGCTCGCTCGACTCGTTCCTGGTGCTGCGCGACGCCAGCGGCAAGAACCTCGCCTACAACGACGACGCCAACGGTCAGGACTCGGTCATCACCTTCAAGCTGCCCGCTGACGGCACTTACTTCCTGGAAGTGTCGAGCTGCAACATCCTGTGCAAGTCCAACGGCGACGACGCTAGCAAGGGCCAGGACGACGACAGCCCCTTTAACAAGTACGTGCTCGAACTGCAACTGCTCAAGTAAGCGCCTTTTCCCTAGAGCAGTTCTCCGAATTGCGCGTGCGTCGGAACAGCACCGCCACCCGCTCCATTCTCCGCTCTGCTCCGTGTTTTGTACTCGCTTCGCTCGCCAAAAAGCTGTGCCATCTTTTTGTCAAATGCTTTAAACCTGCCCTGGCTGACCGCTGGGGCAGGTTTTTCATGGTGTCGCTTCCCGCCGTATGCTGTCGGCACCTCCATGACCACGACCCTGACCACCGACCTCAACGCCGATGCGGGCGAGTCGTTTGGCCACTGGCCCCTCGGCGACGACGCCCGGCTCTTTCCCCTGCTTACCAGCGTGAATCTGGCGCTGGGCTTTCACGCGGGCGACCCGGTGACGCTGCACAGCGCGGTGCGGCTGGCACGGCAGCACGGGCTGGGCATCGGGGCGCACCCCGGCTACCCCGACCTCGTGGGCTTCGGGCGCCGGGAGCTGGCGCTCACACCGCTGGAAATTCAGGCGGCGACGCTTTATCAGATTGGGGCTTTGCAGGCGTTTTTGACAGTGGAGGGCGGCACGCTGCAACACGTCAAGGCGCACGGAGCGCTCTACATGCGTATTCACGAGGACCGCGCCGCCGGGGAAGCGTTTTGCCACGCCGTGCAGCAACTCGTCCCGCAGGCGTATCTCATCGTGCTGGCGGGCGCGGCGGGGAGCGACCTCGCGCTGACGGCGGCAGCCCACGGCCTGCGCGTCCGGCGCGAAGCTTTTCCCGAGCGGGCGTACACCGGGGACGGTCGGCTGGCCTCCCGGCAGCTGCCCGGCAGCAGCATTCATGACCCTGCCGAGGCCGCCCGGCGCGCGGTGGGCATGGCGCAGGGCTGGGTGCAGACGCTGGGCGGTGAGCGGCTGGCGCTGGAGATGGACACCCTGTGTATCCACGGCGACAACCCACAGGCGGTGGCGATTGCCGGGGCCATTCGCGCGGCGCTAGCGGAAAACGGCGTGACGCTGGCCCGGCTGCACGACTGACGGGATGACACGGCACGTACAAGCGCTCTATCACCGCCCGGCAACCAAGGAGGCGCAGCTCGCCCTACCCGCGCTGGCGGAGGCGCTGCTCGCGGCGGGGCTGCCGGGGGTGGTGGACGCCGTGCCCGCTTACCGCTCGCTTTACGTGGAATACGACCCGGAGGGGACGAGCGCGGATGAGCTGCGGGCGTGGCTGGCGCAGGTATCGGTGGAGGGAACAGCCCAAGCCCAACGGGAAATAAAACTGCCTGTCGTCTACGACGGCGCCGATTTGCCCGAGGTCGCCGCGCACGCGGGCCTGAGCGTGGCCGAGGTGATTGAGCTGCACTCGGAGCCGACTTACCGGGTGCGGGCGCTCGGCTTCGTTGCGGGCTTTCCCTTCATGGAAACGACGCCGGAGCTGCTGCAAGTGCCGCGCCGGGCCACTCCCCGCGCCGCTGTGCCCCCGCACTCACTGGCGGTGGCGAACGCGCAGACTGGCATCTATCCGGTGACGGCGCCGGGCGGCTGGAACCTGCTGGGGCGCACGCTGGTGCCTGTGTACGATCCGCACCGCGCCGAGCCTTTTTTGCTGCGGCCCGGTGATACGGTGCGCTTTGTGCCGCAGGCGGACGGAGAACCCCTCGCGGAGCCGTCGCCCCGGCTGCTGTGGCCCGACACGCCCGCCTTTCCCGCTGCGCGTTCATAAGGCGGGAGCCCTCGGGCTGCTGGTGGACCGGGGCCGCACCGGGCAGGGCCGCTTCGGGCTGGTGCGCTCGGGGCCGCTGGACGCGCAGGCGGCGGACATTGCCCAGGCATTGCTCGGCAATCCGCCCGGCGCGGCGCTGCTCGAACTGCACCTCACTGGGCCAGTGCTCGACGTGCTAGGGGCCGGAGCCATCGCCTGCACCGGGCTGGGGCTGCGGGCCGCGGTCAACGGCGAAGCGTGCCGCCCTACAGCTCCCGCGCCGTGCAGGCGGGTGATCGGGTGACCTTCTCCCCCACCGGGCAGGGTCGCGTGAGTTACCTCGCTGTATCGGGCGGCTTTGAAACGCTTCCCTTCCTGGGCAGTGCCAGCACCGACCTCAAGGCAGGCCTGGGACGACCCCTACGGGCAGGAGATGTGCTGGGTTACGCGGCGCGACCGCCCGAAACACACTTTGCCCGGCAGTTTCTGCCTTACCCCGTGACGCAGCACCGGGAGGTCGTGCAGTTGCGGCTGCTCCCGGTGGCGGACGGGGAAACGATGCCCGCCGACGCTCTGGCCGCGCTGTGTGCGGCTCCCTTTCGCTTGCAGGACCTCGACCGAATGGCAGCGAGGCTCAGCGGTTCCCCGTTTCCTGGCGGCGAAATCAGTTCCGAGGCGTGTCCGGTAGGGACAGTGCAGGTGCTGCCCGGTGGCCGCCCGCTCATTTTGCTCAACGACAAAGGGACGCTGGGGGGCTACCGGCGCCCGGCCCGCGTTCACCCGGATGACCTGCCGCTGCTGGTCCAGGCGATGCCGGGGAGTGCAATAGCGTTCGTAACCGGCGGCTAAAGGCTAGCGTCAGGGCGCGCAGACTTCAGCCGTCAGAGGCCGTTCCTCCGGCAAAGTTGAGAGCAAAGCGCGGACTTCCTGCAAGGCATCCCACACTGGGATGGGGGCAAAGGTGCGCTGCCAGCGGCCTTCCGCCTCCCGCACCTCGTGCGCCCGTTCAAGAGCCAAGCCCCAGCGCGGGGCGTGCAGAGCTGCACCCAGGGCCGCCTCGCTCGTCAACCACTGGGCCGTCAACTTCGGAGCCAGCCGGCGGGCCTGCCAGCTCCGGCGCAGTGCCGCTTCCGCCTGAGCCAGTCGCAACACCTCGGCGCCGCCCGGAACCCGCCAGTGCTGCGGGCCACGCGCCCACTCGCCGAGCTGGGTGGACAGGCCCACCGGCACCCGCCCGCAGAGCCGAGCACTCGTGTACACCCGCGCACGGGGCGTGTGACGCAGTGGCAGGTCGGCCCGCGCCAGCGCCCGCACCAGCGCGAGGTCTTCCAGGCAGGGCACCTGCGGCACGCCGCCCACTGCCCGGTAAGCCGACACGCGCAGCGCGAGACTCGCCCCAAAGTGCTGCCAGTGCCGGGGCGCCGGGTCAAATGGGTCTGGCAGCACCCGCGCCCGCAGCCGCGACGCCGCGTCCCGGTAGCCGGTGTCGAGCAGGTAGGTTCGCCGCACCGGCTCCGGCAGCGCTGCCCGCTCAGTCGCCCGCAAGAGGATGCGCCCGGCGCTCGCCTGCACTGCCCTGTTCGCGCACAGCGGCTGCACCAGCGCGGCCAGCCAGTCGGGAGCGGCCTGGGTATCGGCGTCGGTGCTGACGATGATGCCGTCCGAACCAGCAAGCGCGGCGGCCCAGTCGAGCGCGGCGCGGCGGGCCCCCACCACGTTGGCCTCGCGGGGAGGCAGGGCCACTTCCTCCACTTGCAGCCGAAATCCTGGCATCTGCCGGGCAAAAGCGCGGGCCTGCGCCGCCGTGTCGTCCCGCGAATTGTTCACCAGCAGCAGCGTCTGAAAAGGCGGCGCACCCTCCTGAGCCGCCAGCGCCCGCAACGTCGCCACGACGCCTGCGCCCTCGTCACGGGCAGGCACAGCCACGACGATGCGGCGCTCCAGCATCGGAGAAAAGTAGCACGGACAGCGAGAAAGCCCCGCTGAACCGAGGCGAAGAAAGCAGGCGACAGCACAAAACCGTCCGGCCACTGACACTGCCGCCTTCCTTTTCTTTGCTTCCCCACGAAAAATGGTGAAACGCAGAACGCCAGGGCCGTCGGGCGCTGAAGGCGCACGGGCCTGACACGACTTGTCAAAACGCAAGCCTCCAGACCGCCTGTGCAATCGAGCAACACGACAAAGCCAATGACATCACCGCCAGGTGCACAGCGCCAGCGTCGAAGCCCCTGTCCCCTTTGGGGATAGGGGTTTGGGGTTAGGGTCAAAAGCTGAAGCTTACGCCTCACCTAGAGCATTTGACAGAAAAAGACACCCTCACCCCTAGCTGCGCGAGGCCCTCTCCCCTGGGTAGAGGGTCAAACAGCGCAAGGCAACTCTTTTATCAGACGCACCAAATCAGTTCAGCGTCCGCCCCCCCGCACTCCCCATCAACGCCTGCGCCCGGCTGAGGTGGTCCTGAAGCGTTACATACCAGTCGTCACTTTCCGGCGTGTGCTCCAGCGCCTGCTGCGCGTGGGCGTAGGCAGCGGCGGGGTCGGGAAAGCCCTGCTGCGCCATCACGTCGGCGGCCATCTGGTGTCCCAGCACCCAGTCGCGGCTGCCGTGGACGGCCTCACGCACGACCCGCTCGTAGTGGTCGAGGGCGTCGTCGAGGTGGTAGTAGTCGAGCGCCACGTTGCCCAGCACCACGCTCGCCGGCACCACCGCGCCCTGGTTGAGGGCCTGTTCGGCGGCGAGCTGCGCTTCGGGCAAGCGGCCCAGGCGGTAGTCGCACTCGGCGATGTCGGCGAGCACCTCGGGGTGAAAAGGATAGTCGGGAACGAGCAGCACTTCCTCGAGCTTCTCGCGGGCTTCAAGGGGGCGGTCGAGGTCGAGCAACGCCACCCCGAGTTCATGGTTGGCGTAGGGCCGGTCGGGGTCGGTGGCGCGGGCGAGGGCTTGTCCGAACGCTTCCAGTGCCTCTTCGAGTTGTCCCAGGTGACTTAGCACCTGCCCCTGCACGAGCGCCACGCCGTAGCTCGGGTCGCCGGAGAGCCCTTCCAGGCGGGCGGCCTCGCGGATGTCGTCCTGCGCGGCTTCGGGCTGACCGAGGTTGAGCCGCACCTGCGCCATCAGGTAATGCCAGGTGGCGAGGTTGAGGCCCTCGTCGTTGGGGTCGGTGCCCGGACGCGGCCCGGTATATAGCGTCCGCGCCCGCTCCAGCACCTGCCGGGCTTCCTCGAAATCGCCCTGTTGCAGCAGCAGCGCGGCCTGTTCCTGAAGCATCACGGCGCGGTTAAGCCCGGCGGCGAGGTGCGCGGCCTCGGCGTAGAGCAGCGTCGCCTCGGCACTCTGGCCCAGGGCTTCTTGCGCGTCGGCCTGCCAGGAACGCAGGCGCCAGCGCAGGTGCTCGGGCAGCTCAGCGGCGGGCAGCGCCACGTCCAGCGCCTCCTGGGGCCGCCCGGCCAGCGCCACGCGCACAGCGCGTGGTAGCGCACCAGCGGGTCGGGGTCGGCAGCGAGTTCAGGGGCCAGAGTCACCTCGCCCTGCGCCCGCGCCGTGAGTTCGGCTTCCAGGGCGCGGGCGAGTGGCGCGGAGCGCAGCGCGGGGGCCGCCGCGTAGGCCTGATTCAGCGCGCGGCGCACGTCGGGCTGCGCCGGGTCGCCGTAGAGCGAGTGCAGGTGGGCCAGCCGCAGCGCCAGCTCGCCCCGCACTGGGGGAGCGGCCTCGCGCATGGCCTGTTCCAGAGTGTCGAACGCAACCGCATAGTCGTCGCTGGACAGGGCTTCTTTGACCTGTTCCCAGGTGGCATCGACAGAAATCATCGTTCCGTAGTGTAGCGGGCCGCAGTGGAACCGGGCCGCAACGAAGCAGGGTCAGGCGGCAGGAAAACTTGATGGGAAACTCAAGCCGCGCCAAAGACGACATGTGAGCGCAGACACGTCAATTAACCTTGAGTCTGGTACACTCAACTTATGGCACCGCCGTGTGCCCCAACTCTGTTCTCTCCGCTGTTTTCCCCTTTTCGCCTCTGGAGGCACCCCTGTTGAAGCGGCTCAATCCCTGGATCATCGTGCTCCTCGTGCTCGGCCTGTTCCTGATGTTCACGAACCTGCCCGGCAGTGGGCGCTATACCGTCAACTACAACGAATTCAAGTCACTGCTGAACCAGGGCCGCATCGAGCGCGTCACCGTGCGCGAGGACGTGGCGACCGTGCTGCTCAAGGAGCGCGGCCAAGTCAGCGTCATCACCCCGCAGGGTCAGGCCACCAAGGACGGCGTCGAGAGCCTGATCGTGCGCCTGCCCGGCAACCAGGCCACGCCTGACTCCGGCCTGATTCCCCAGCTCGAAGCCAAGGGCGTGGACTACCGCTTTGAGGCGCCGAGCCAGTGGTTCGCCATCCTCATCAACTTCCTGCCGCTCATCTTGCTGTTCGGGATGATGTACTTCTTCTTTGCCCGCTCGCAGGGCGGTCAGGGCGGCGTCATGCAGTTCGGCCAGAGCAAGGCCAAGAAGTACGGCAAGGAAAACCGCGTGCCCACCAAGTTCACCGACGTGGCCGGGCACGAGGAAGCCAAGCGCGAGCTGATCGAAGTCGTGGACTTCCTGAAAAACCCGGCCAAGTACCACCAGATCGGCGCCGAGATTCCCAAGGGCGTGCTGCTTGTGGGCCCTCCCGGGACGGGCAAAACGCTGCTCGCCCGCGCTGTAGCCGGTGAAGCCGACGTGCCCTTCTTCTCGGTGAGCGCCTCGGAATTCATGGAAATGTTCGTGGGCGTGGGCGCCAGCCGTGTGCGCACCCTGTTCGAGGACGCCCGCAAGAGTGCGCCGGCCATCATCTTCATCGACGAAATCGACTCCATCGGGCGCAAGCGCGGTGCGGGTATCGGCGGCGGGCACGACGAGCGCGAGCAGACGCTCAACCAAATCCTCTCGGAAATGGACGGCTTCGACAAGTCGAGCAGCGTGATCGTGCTCGGCGCGACCAACCGCCCCGACGTGCTCGACCCCGCGCTGCTGCGTCCGGGACGCTTCGACCGTCAGGTGACGATCGACCTGCCCAACCTCAAGGAACGTGAGGCCATCCTCAAGGTGCACCTGCGCAACAAGCCGCTCGGTGAGGGCGTGGACGTGCCCGAAATCGCCAAGAGCACGCCTTACTTCTCGGGCGCCGACCTCAAGAACATCACCAACGAAGCCGCGCTCGAAGCCGCCCGCGTGGGCAAGACCAAGATCGATATGAGCGACTTTTACCGGGCGCTCGACAAGATCACCCTGGGCCTGGAAAACAGCTCGCTCACCATCAGCGAACCCGAAAAGCGCGCCATCGCCTTCCACGAGGCCGGGCACGCCGTGACCGCCGCCGTGATTCCGGGCAGCGACAAGCTGCAAAAGGTCAGCATCATCCCGCGTGGCCGGGCACTCGGCGCCGCCTTCTATCTGCCCGAAGAGCAAGTGCTGATGAGCAAGGAACGGCTGGAAAACCAGCTCGTCGTGGCACTCGGGGGCCGCGCCGCCGAAGAAGTCTTCGTGGGCACCATAACGAGCGGGGCCGCCGACGACTTCCGCAAGGCGACCAACATCGCCCGCAAGATGGTGCTGGAATGGGGCATGGGCGAGAACTTCCGCAACATGGCGCTGCAAACCGACGGCGGCGGTCCGGTGTTCCTCGGCGAGGACATGGGCAAGCCCAAGATGTTCTCCGAGCACACCGCGCAACTCGTAGACGAAGATGTCAAGCGCATCCTCGCCGCCGCTTACGAGCGCTCGCGCCAGATCGTCTCCGACTACAAGCAGGCGATGCAGGAAGTGGCCGACGCCCTGCTCACCCACGAACTCATCACCGGCGACGTGGTGCGCGACGCCGTGGCGCGGGTGGGCGGCCAGTCGGTGGCCGTGGCGCCTGCTCCGACCGTCTAACCGCTTCTTTCCCGAATGGCCCCTCCCCTGCGGAGGGGTTTTTTGTGCTTGCTTCGCGGGCAAGCCCCCGACCGCCTATGCTCGGGCCATGCCGCAACCGATGAAGCTGGACCCGCTGAGCAACACCTTCAAGCACGCGCTGGCCGGGGGACGGCCCCAGATCGGTTTGTGGCTGGGCTTGGCCGACCCCTACTGCGCCGAAATCTGCGCTGGGGCGGGCTTCGACTGGCTGCTGATCGACGGCGAGCACGCGCCCAACGATGTCCGCAGCACGCTGGCGCAATTGCAGGCGCTGGCAGCTTATCCCGTCGCTCCCGTCGTGCGGCCCCCGGTGGGCGACACGCACCTCATCAAGCAGTACCTCGACCTCGGCGTGCAGACGCTGCTCGTGCCGATGGTGGACACGCCGGAGCAGGCGCGGCAGCTGGTGCAGGCGACCCGCTATCCGCCGCAGGGCATTCGCGGGGTGGGCAGCGCCTTGGCCCGCGCCTCGCGCTGGAACGCGGTGCCCGACTACCTTACGCGGGCGAACGACGAAATCTGCTTGCTGGTGCAGGTCGAGTCGCGCCTGGGGCTGGAAAATTTGGACGAAATTGCAGCGGTAGAAGGCGTAGACGGCGTGTTCATCGGCCCCGCTGACCTCAGCGCCAGCCTGGGGCACCTGGGCCACCCCGGACATCCCGACGTGGCACAGGCCATTGAGGACGCTCTGCGACGCATTGTGGGTGCGGGCAAGGCGGCGGGCATCCTCAGCGCCGACGAGCGGCTGGCGCGGCATTATCTGGCCCTCGGCGCGACCTTCGTGGCGGTGGGGGTGGACACCACGTTGCTCGCCCGCGCAGCCCGGACGCTGGCGGCGAGTTTCAAGGACAAAAGCCGTGAGGAGGCTGAGCCGGAGCCGCAGGGCGGCAGCGTGTATTAAGCTCCGCTCCATCCCTGACGATCAGCCCGCCCTCAGCCTGGGCACTTAAGCTGTCGTCATGTCAAAGCTCACCCGCTGGCCGCTGTTGCTGACGCTTCTTCTGGGGACAGCGGGGGCTGACCGCACCGCCGCGCCCGCGCCGCTTTATCCCTCTCCGGCGCTCAGCGGCCAGCCGACGCTGACCCTCCCGGCAGGCAAACCGCTGAGCGTGGTGGCGAGCCTGCCGGACGACGTGTCCGCCGTGGCCTACGGCGAGGGGCTGTATTACGTCCGCACGGGCCTGATTGACCGCCGGGAGCAGGACCCGCTGGCCTTTCGCAGCGATACGCAGAGCTTCATCCCGCCGCAGCAATCTGGCGAGCCGGTCACTCTCCCCCTGACCTGGGAAGGCCAAGGCACTGCCCCGCGTGACTGGCAGGTGCGGGCCCTGCCGCTGGCCGAGCCGACGCTGGGGCAGCCCGAAGTCAGGCGGGTCACGGGCAGGCCGGTCACGACGGTGCAGGCGCAGCTCACGCGGCAGTCACAGCGTCAGCGACCGCAGGCGAGGCCCGACTGGGACGCCTGAAGCCGGGGCTCTACCTCGTCACCGCCTCGCGGCTGGACGCGCCCGCCGCCGTGCTGGGAGCCGTGGTGGTGCGGGTCACCGACCTCAACCTGGTCAGCGTGGCGACGCCGGGGCGGGTACAGGTCTGGGCCACCCGGTTGGGCAGCGGCGCGCCTGTGCCGAATGTTCAGCTCAGCGCGCTGGCCGTCAAGTACGACTGGCAAGACGGGAGCCGCGTGGTCAGCCGCCGCACGCTGGCACCCGTTCGCACCGACGCTCAGGGCCTGGCGACTTTTTCTTTACGTGACGGCGAGCAGCTCAGCGTGCGCGGCCAAGTGACGCTGGGCGGACAGCCCCACAGCGCGCAGCTCGGCAGGACGGAAAACGAATTGTGGACCGGCGTCGCCGAGCGGGCGCGTGCCCTGATTCAGACCGACAAACCGGTTTACCGCCCCGGTGAGACGCTGCGGGGCTTCGCAGTGCTGCGTCGTCTGGGCGCGGGCACCCGGCTGCCGTACACCGGGCCGGTCACGGTGCGGCTGCGGGCCGGCTACCCCGACGCCACCCTCGCTCAGCTGACGGTGAAGCCCGATGCCGACGGGCTGGTGCGCTTTTCGCTGCCGCTGCCGCAGGACGTGAAGATCGGCGGGTATTCGCTGGAAGTCGAGCTGCCCGCCGCGCCGAGCGCCAGCAACCCCAACCCGGAGCCGGACGTGAGCCAGGTGCCGGTGGAAGTGCGGGCCTTCGTCAAACCGCTGTTTACCCTTGACCTCAGCGGGCCGCAGGAAGTCGTGAGCGGCACCCCCTTGACGCTGAGCGCCCGCGGCGAGCTGTATCAGGGCGGCCCGGCCAACGTGCAGGCCGAGGCGTTCATGGTGGATGGTTACGCGAGCGACGAACTGTACCCCGACTATGACGCGGGCGATAACGGGCTGCGGTATCAGGACCTGAACTCCGACGAGGTCTACGGCGAGAACGCGGCACCGGGCATTGACCCCAAGCGCCGGCCCGACCAGACCCTGACCCTGCGGGGAGGCCGCGCCACGCTGCCGCTTAAGCTGCAAGCCAAGAACGGTCAGCCTACCCGCTATGCCGTGGCGCTGCGGGCACGCGACGAGTACGGGCGCGACGTGTGGGCCAGGCGCCCGGTCACGGTGTATCCCGCTGCCATCAAGTTCGTGCAACCCAGGGTGGAGGGCGCTGAGCGCCGCCGCGTCAGCGTGGCCGTGCAGCAGGTGGGCAGCGGCAAGGCGCTCGCCGGGCGCCGGGTGCAGGCCGAGGTGGTGCGGGTGTTCTACGTCACGCAGCCGGACGGCAAGTCGGTGCGGCGCGAGCAGCGCATTTCGCAAAGTGTCCTGACCAGCGACGCAGCGGGTCGAGTAACCCTGAACGTCACCCTGACACCGGGACAGGAAGGCGGCTATGTGGCTCGGCTCAGCACCCAGGACAGTGCCGGGCGCACCGCGCGGGCCTCGCTGGATATAGGGTCAGTGTATAAATCTGGAGCGGAACGTCAGGCGCCGACCCTCGTGCTCAGCCCCGAGCGCTCCCGCTACCAACCGGGCGACACGGCGCGGCTGACCCTGAACACCGACCTGCCCGTCGGCACCCCGCTGCTGCTGAGCGTCAACGCCGAGGACCGGGGGCAGGTCAAACTCATTCAGGTCACTGGGCCGACCATGACGCTGACCTGGCCGGTGACGGCGGCCCTCGGCCCGGCCTTCAGTGTCAGCGCTGTGGCGGTGCGCGGGGGCCAGACGGCGCAGGCCTTCAGCGGCGAGTTGCTGGTGCCCCGGTTCGACCAACGGCTCGACGTGCAAGTCACGGCGGGCAGCGAGGTCAAACCCGGCGCCGAGGTCACCTTCACCGTTCGCACGAGTCGCGGTGGGCAGCCAGCCTCCGCTCTGGTCACACTGGCGGCGGTTCACGAATCGGTGTACGCGGTGGTGGGCGACCCCACGCCGAATCCCTGGCGCTTCCTGTGGGGCGCCACCACGCCGCAGTTCGAAATCCGCTCGTCGTCCAGTCAGGCTGACGACGGACGCGGCGGGGGCGGCGGCAGCGAAGCCGTCTTTTACCGCAGCGACCTGCGCGAGGTGGCCGCTTTTCAAGCGGTGCGGACCGACGCCCAGGGCACCGCGAAGGTGACGGTGCGGATGCCCGAGGGGCTGGGTAGCTACCGCCTGAGCGCGCGGGCTTTCACCCGCACGGGCGCGGCGGGCGAGGCGCGGGGCGAGCAGCGCGTCGGCCTGCCCTTCGCGGTGCGGCTGATTCGGCCCCGAGTGCTCACGGCGGGCGACACCGGCAGCGTGGCCGTCAGTGCCGCCGACCGCACCGGCCAGGGCGGCAACGTCACGCTGACGTTGGGGGCGAACGGACAGACCCAAACGGCCAACTCACCGTTGCAAGGCGGCTCGGCCACCCGTCTTTTCAGCATAAAAGCGCCGCAGGACGCACAGGCCCTGACCCTCACCGCCAGTGCCCAACGCGGCGCCAACGGCGAGCGCGACGGCCTGCGCGAAACCGTGCCGGTGCGCCCCGCCGGAGCGCGGCAACTGCTGTCGGGGTCCGGATCGGTGGGCGCGGACAAGGCTGGGGGCAACGCCAGCGTCTCGCTGAAGTGGCCGCAAGAAGCCCAGCCTGAGAGCCTCACCCTCGACCTCGCCGCCACGCCGCTGCAACTGGCGCTCACAGGGCTGGACGCCGCGCTCGCCGACCCTGCCGACCGCTGGGTCACCACCGACGCGCTGAGCGCCCGGCTGAGCAGCAACCTCGACCTCGCCGCGCTCGCTGGACCCTTCGGCTGGCCCGAGGTGCGCACGCGGGCGCTGGCCCAGGCCCGGCGCGACCTCGCCAGCCTGCTGGCCCTGCGCGGCAGCGACGGCTGGGGCTGGACCGAAGGCAGCCCGGCGAGCGCCGAGATGACCGCCCGCGCCCTCGACGCTCTGGTTCAGGCCAAGGGCGCGGGCCTGACCGACGCAGTCACCCTGCAAGTGGTGCGGCAACAGGCCGAACTGCTGCTGAAAAAATCGCCTAACTCGCCCGTGCTCGCTGCCGGCTGGCGCGGGCTGGGGCCCCCGCTGCGGCCCTGCGACTGGCCCGCGCCGGGATGAACGACCCCGCCGAGGCGGCTCGGCTGGCGACGGTGCTCGCCGGCACGCAGCCGCAGCTTGCCGGGGCGCTCTACGACCGCGCTCGCCGGGCCGCCCGCAGCGACAAGGACGGCGCCCTGGTGCTGGGCGACTCCGCAAGCTGGCGCGGTGACAGCGAACCTA
The DNA here is from genome assembly GCF_000008565.1 of Deinococcus radiodurans R1 = ATCC 13939 = DSM 20539. Classification (GTDB taxonomy): domain Bacteria; phylum Deinococcota; class Deinococci; order Deinococcales; family Deinococcaceae; genus Deinococcus; species Deinococcus radiodurans. The sequence goes on from NC_001264.1 coordinate 319,900, forward strand.
CCGCCTTGCTGCTGGGAGCCGCCGCTCGACTGGGACGCAGCGCCGACGTGCCCGCACTCACCCGCGCCGTGCTCGAACGCCGCACGGGGAGCAGTTGGGGTGGCCCGGTGGCGACGGCAGCGGCGGTGCAGGCCCTGCGCACCCTGGCCGCCCGCGAGGGCACCCCGGCGCTCCGGCAGGTGACGGTCCGCCTCGGCAGCTTTCAGCAGACGCTGACGGTGAGTGCCCCCACCCGCCTACTCATTCCGGCAGCGAAAGTGCAGCCCGGCGCCCTCAGCGTGCAGAGCAGCGCTCCGCTCGCCTACGCCTGGGAACTGCGGGTGCGGCGCAGCGGCAACGCTCCGCAGAGCCTCAGTCCGCTGAAAATAGAGCGCCAGTACGACAAGGTAACGGTGAACCGCGATGGCATCGTGACCGTGACGCTTACCCTCAAGACCCCGGTGCGCCTCACCCACCTGCGCGTGACCGACCCGCTGCCGGGCGGGCTGGAAGCGGTGGACGACCGGCCCTTCGACGAACCGGCCTGGGTGAACGCGGCAGGCAGCGGCGACGCCGTCTGGGCCGACCGCTCGCTCTACGACGACCGCGCCGTCTTCTACCTCGAACAAGTCCGGCCCGGCACGACCACCATCAAGTACCGTCTGCGCGCCCTGGCGTCTGGGCAGTACCGGGCGCCCGCTCCCCGCGTCGACTTCGTGAGCGGCGCTGCCCCCGCCGAGGGTGCCGAGCAGCAGGTGACGGTGCAAGGCGGTCAGTGACCCTGCTCAGGAGGGCGCGTTCTCTTTGCCCTCGCCTTCCCAGGTCCACACCCGGTTGCGCACGGCGGCGCCGGGGCCGCTACAGGTGATGAGCTGCACCTCCCGGCGCCGCGCAGCCAGTAGGCGCTGGCTCCCGGCTGGCAACTCAGGCACACGCCGCTGCCGGGATCCGCGCCCGCCACGTTGCCCCAGCGCAGGGTGCGGGCCGCCGCCGCGACATGGGCAGCGTCCAGGCCCGGCAGCGACTCGGCCAGCGACCGGGCGAGGTCAGCCTCGGGGGGCAACGGCCCGCACGCTTCCGCCGGCTGGCGCAGGGCGGTGGCAAGCCGCACCACGTCCGACTGCTCAGGGCGCGGCAGACCGCCGTGCAGCGCCAGAGGGCAGCCCAGAGCGCGGCGCTGGCGAGAGACGCGGGCTGGGTCAACTGGGCACCCTGCTTGCCCAGCAGCTCGGCCCACAGCAGTTCGGTGGCGCGGGGACGGTGATGCGGATTGAGGCCCACATAAGCTGCAACACCCCCCAGTAGCTCAGCAGCGCCTGGGCCGCCTGGGTCACGCTTCGTTCGGCCAGTAGGTCGGCCCAGGCAGGCGGCGGACTTTTTTGCGTCGCTTGTCCTGCAACGGCGCGGCGCTGAGCGGGAGACACCACCTGCGGAGCTGCGGCCAGATGCGCGGCGAGGTGCGCGCACCCGGCAGCCGACAGTGCGGGCGGGTCGCTCAGCGCCAGCAGCGCCCAGCCGGGATGCTCGTCCTCAGTCAGCAGCGTCCAGGGCAGGGGGCGGCGCGGCAGCGGGGACACCGGCAGGGTCAGCAGCTCGCCCAGCGCGGTGCCCACCCCCGCCGAGAGCGCGGCCAACTGCGAGGCGAGGGCGCCGCCGGGCCCCAGGAGCTGCGCTTCGGCGTCCGGGGACAGGAAAGCGGCGCGGCCCAGCGGCTGAGCAAGGGCGTCGGCGAGGTTCATCGGGGCAGTCTAGAACGGGCGGCGAAACAGGAATCTTGCGCTGCGAGAGGAAGGGCGCTACTGAAAAGAGCCGCTGGAGGACCACCTTTTCTCGCAGGTAACGTGAAAGTCCTCGACAGATCGAGATCATCCTCCAAACACCCAGAATCACTTATCTTGACCTTCTGCCAGGATTCGACTGTCCATGCTGGATAGTGCTGACCACAATTTCAGTATTTTGTGCAGCAGGCACCATGAGGCAGTGACTCAAAAGGCATGTCCATCTTCGCCTGCACCACAAAGGCGCTATGAACGAACGACCGGCAACCATAGAGGAGCTGATCTGCGCCGCAGAAGCCAGGCTGCGGGCCGACCCGACGCAAGTGAAGACCGTCATTGAGGATTTGGCCCACCTCGAAGCGCAGGGGTATCCCGCAGGGCCGGCCACCGTTCTGATTTTCGACGGCAACGCCAGGGTCATGTCCGGCGATTTTGCGGGCGCCCGACCTGTGTTGGAAAAAGGCCTCGCCCTCAGCACCGAGCTGGAGGAACCGACCTTGCAGGTGCGCGCCCTGACTGGACTGGCCGTTTTACACGTCGGCACCGGAGCCTATGGTCAGGCGCTGGAATACCACATGCAGAGTATGCAACTGGCACGCACCCTGGAGAACGGTGGGCTGCTGAGCCGCTCCCTGATTTATGTGGGGAGTCTCTACGCCGCCCTGCGGAATTTTGAGCAGGCACAGGCCTACCACAGAGAGGCCGTGGAGCACGCGGCCTCTGCCGGGCGTTCCACCTTTATGGCCCGCCTGGCGCTGGCCACCGACGAAGCGCAGCTGGGCCATCTGGAAGAAGCGCTCCAGCAACGCCGTGAATTGTTGGTCGAGGCCCGTCAAACCGCATCGCGTGCTGAAGAAGCGTTCGTGCTGGCCGACCTCGCCGCAAACCTGTTGCAGCTTGACCAGCGGGCCGAAGCGCGGCAGCTCGCCAGTGAGGCACTGAAGCGGGCCGAAGCGCTCGGCTTGCAGCTGGAAAAGGGGCAGGCCCTCATCATCCTGGCCAGTCTGGATATACGAGAAGGCCAGTTCGAAAGCGCCCACCAGGCTCTCCATGAAGTCCTGGAGATCGGGCAGCGGCTGGCCTCCATTCAGCTCCTCATCCCTGTCCATGAGGAACTCTCCAGGCTCTTCGAACAGCAGGGCGACTTTGCCGGTGCCCTACGACATACCCGCGTCCACTACGAACTGAAGTCGAGCGAGCTCACGCGGCTCGCCGAGCGCCGCAGTCAGGTGCTGGAAGCCGAGCTCAAGGTCGAACTGTTGCGGCAACAGGCCGAGGAAAAAGAGCGGCAGAACCTCGCCCTGGTCGCCATCAACGAGCACCTGCGCGAGACCCAGAAACGCCTGCAATACGCCGCCACCCACGACGCCCTGACCGGCCTGCTGGTCCGCACCGCCCTGGAAGAAACCGTGGAGGACGATCTGCTGCTCAGCCCCGAGCGTCGGCGCGCCCTGTTCATGATCGACGTGGACCATTTTAAGCAGATCAACGACGCGCTCGGACACCATGTCGGCGACCGCTTTCTGCAAGAACTGGCCCGGCGGCTGCGGGGCGCCCTGCGGCCCACGGACATCGTTGCCCGGCAGGGCGGGGACGAATTCACGATTTATCTGCGCGAGCTCGACTCGCCGGAAGAAGCGGTCGCGCTGGGCCAGCAATTGCTGCGCGACATCGCCGCGCCTGTGCAGGTGGAGGGCCACCTCCTCAACGTGACCGTGTCCATCGGCATCGCCGTGTATCCCGACGACGGGCGAGACGTGATGACCCTGGAAAAGCACGCCGACCTCGCCCTGTACCGCGCCAAAGAGCAGCGGCATCAGGTGTGCCGGTTCCAGAAGCCGGCGGACTGACCAGCTTCCGGACCCAAGCTGAGCGCCAGCGGAAAACAGGCTTCTGCTGGCGCTCAGTGTTTCATTCAAGTTTTGAAAGGCAGGTCGGCTATTGCCCTTAATGCACCAGCGGCAGCCCCCCCAGTCGCGCCGTCAGCAGCAGCACGGCGACCAGGGCCAGCACTTCCAGACTCAGCCGGCGCCCCGGCCCGGTGCTGGCAAGGGAACGGCGCACGGTGAAGGCCGCACCTAATACCCCGACAAAGGCCAGCAGCTTGAGCAGCAGGGTCTGGCCGTAGGGGGTGCTTTGCAGCACGCGCAGCGAGTGAATATGTTCCAGGCTCATGCCCAGGCCGGTCAGCACCAGCAGGCCGACACACGCGGCGGCCACCGGGGAAAAACGCCGTGCCACTGCCAGCCGCTCAGGAGCAGGCACGCGCAGCAGAGCGCCCAACCCGCCCAGCCAGATGCTCATGGCGCCCGCGTGGAGGGCATGGAGGCCGCGCACCGCGTCGCCATGCACGCCGCCGTGCCCGATGCCCGCCATGCCCCACAGCGCCCAGCCGCCCAGCCCAGCCAGAATGAGCGCCGGGAGCTTTTGGACTTCTGCCACCAGAAAAAGTGTGGCCGCCAGCAACAGCACGAGCGCTGCCCGGCCCGCACTCACCGCCGTCAGGTAGTCCAGCACGTCGGCGGGGGCGAGCAGGCCCAGTTCACGCAGCGGTTGGTACACGCTCAGGCCCGCGCCCACAAACAGCAGGGCGAGGCCTGTACTGAGCCAGCGCAGCGGCACCGGAGCGAGCCAGCGCCGCGCCGCCGCACCGCCGAGCAGCAGCGCCAGGCCGAGAAACAGCAGCAGGCGGCTCACTCAGGCCACTGGGTTGAGGTGGGGCGGACGCGCCTTCCCACGCCCCGCATCACCGCACATAAAACACGCTCTGGCCGGTCACCACATGCCCGTCGTCGGACAGGAAGCGCCACACGAGCGCGTAGGCCCCGGCTTTCAGGTCCGGCTTGAGCGGCACCCTCACCCCTGTGGCGTCACCGCTGCCGCCCGCCCAGGTGTCGGCCCGCCGGTCGGCGTCCGCCCTGTCGAGCAGGGCCGTTTTTGTGAGCGCCGCTGCGGCCCGGTTGAGGCTGAGCTTGTCGCCCGCCGGCAGCGGAAACACCTTGAACGTGGCGAACTTGAGGGGAATCGCTTCGTTGAAGCTCATGGACACGACTTTGGGCGCGGTGACGGTCTGGTGCGCCCCCGGCTGAATGCTGGTGACCGCCGTGTGGGCGAGAGCAGATGAAGACAGCGCGAGGACGAGGAACAGCTTGGTCAATTTTTTCATGGGCATCCTGTTGAACTGGGGAGAAGGCTAGTTGTTGTAAACGTCTTCCGCCGCCGTGAGATTCAGGGTGGCGCGGAAGGGCGCGAAGTCGGTGAGCTTGAGCGGGCGCCCGTCCACCACGAGGGCGTAGGGGCCAGGCTTGTCGACGGTGATGACGGCGGTCAGATTGCCGTCGGCGTCGGTGTCCGTCTTGAGAACGCTGGGCCGGACGCGGGGGCTCACGGCGCCGGGGTAGAGCAGCAGGGTGCAGCGGCACTCCGCCGCCTTCAGCACGCGCTCGCCCACTCGGAGCGTGAGGGTCAGCGTAGTGTCGGCGTCCACCTGGAGTTTCTCGTTGGTGTCGGTGTGCCATTCCAGCGCAGCGTTGCCGGCGTTCACGGTGTCATGCGCGGCGGCGCTCGGCAGCAGCAGGGCGAGGGCGAGCAGGGCGAATTTCAGCTTCATCGGTGCTCCGGGGGCCCGAAGGCCGGGTTGGTGGCGACGGTCGGGTCGGTCAGCACTTCCAGAAAGGAAACGAGGTCGTTCACTTCGGCATCGGTCAGACCCAGCGGACGCACCAGCGGGTCGGTGTTGGGGTTGGGCTGACCGCCCTCGTTGTAGTGCTGCACGACTTCGCGCAGGGTCTTCATCTGTCCGGCGTGCATGTAGGGCGCGGTGAGGGCCACGTTGCGCAGCGTGGGCGTGATGAACTTGCCCACGTCCTCGTCGGCGCCGGTAAGCTGCGCGAGGCCGATGTCTTCGTTGAACAGCAGCGAGCCGTTGTTGTGCGGCAGGTTGTCGCTGAAATTGCGCCCGGCGTGGCAGTGAAAACACTCGGCCTTGTCGAAGAAGAGGTCCATGCCGCGCACCTGCGCCGGGGTCAGCGCCGCCGCGTCGCCCGCCGAGTAGCGGTCATACGGCGAGCCGTAGCTGACCAGGGTACGCTCGAACGCCGCGAGGGCCTGCGTCAGCGTGAGCAGCCGGGGCGCCTCGCCGAACACCTCCTGAAAGCGCCGGGCGAAATAGGGGTCGCCCCTGAGCACCCGCACGGTGTCTTCCGGCTCGAAGCCGTGCTCGTTGGGGTCGGACAGCGGCCCGAGCGCCTGAAGTTCCAGGCTGGGGCTGCCGCCGTGCCAGAACAACCGGGTGCGGTAGGCCACGTTGACCAGGCTGGGCGCGCTGCGTTTGCCGCTGCGCCCAAAAGTCCCGAGACTGGTGGCGCGGCCATCGGTAAACGCGTGGCTTTGCTGGTGGCAACTGGAACACGACACCTTGCCGTCGCTGCTCAGCACCGGGGCGTAAAACAGCTCGCGGCCCAGCGCGGCCCGCGCCGCTTCGCCGGGGTCGGCCACCCGCGCCGAAACGGGCAGGACACCCAGGCCGAGCACGGCGGCCACAGCGCTCAGAGCACCAAAAATGAGAGGGGGCTTTCGCATAGGGAGCGGCCCCGGTGCGTCCACCGGACCGGGGCCAGACACCTCCTTTCAGATCTCAGTGCTGGGGCTGTCCGGGCATGGCGGGCATAGGCATAGACATGGCCGGCGCTGTGGGAGCCGCCGCGCCCGCCGGAGCCGGGGCGCCCCGGTAGACCGGATTGGCATTGGCGCCGTCGGCCCGACTGAACGCACCCGCCACGTTGGCGTAGAACTGGTCGGCCACCGGGCCGAAATGCACCTGCTGGTACTGGGCGCGCGAAAAGTCCCACGCGCCGCCGACGCCCGCCGCGTACAGCTTTTGCAGGTCGAGCGAGACGGGCACGGTCAGACCGTCAGCCGCCACCCGGAGCGCCGTGCCGGGTTTTTGCAGGTCGGTCAGGTCCACGGTGATGCGGTGACTGTCGCCGCCGACGTGGTTCGCCACCTTGACCCCGTTCGACTCGCCGAGCAGCGTGAAGAAGATGTAACCGCTGTTCCACGCCCAGTACATGCCCTGTTCCAGGCTCAGCGGGGCTTTGGCGGTGGTCGCGTCGGCGTGGTTCAGGGCGCGTGGCACGCCCACGTTGAAGCGCAGGCCCCGGTACGTCCCGGCGGGCGCTTCGCCCTTGAAAATCTCGATGTTCTGCGGTGTGGCGCCCTTTTTCAGTTGCGCGAGGCTGAGCCCCCGCACCGGCACCTCGGTGCCGTCGGCCCGCACCAAGGCGACATCGGAAACATAGAACTTGACTTCCTGCACGGTGAGGTCCTGGCCCGCGACCTTGAGCGCAGTGTCAAGCAGGAACGGGGTCTGTCCATCGGTGAGCGACAGCGTGAGGGAGAGGGGCGCGGCGGCGGCGCTTCCGAGCAGCGCCGTCGTCAGCAGAGCGACGAGTTTTTGCATGGGGTGTTTTCCTTCCGGGGACGCCTGCGCGCCGCAGTAAAGAGCCGCGCAGGGCAGAGGGTGTGCGGGACCGGGGCGGATGGCCTGCCGGGTCCGCAAAATGGAGCGACCCTCAGACGGAAGGCGGAGCACGAGCGTCCGCGTGACGCACGGCGGCGACCACGCAGACCCCCGCGCCCGGAGTGGGCTGGGGCAAAAAGTCGGGCGGCCCCTGCGGGAGCCCAATCACGCCTGCTTCCAGCGCAAAAGCGTTGCTCAGGCAAAACGGGCAGTGCGCCCCGTGGCCCTGGTGGGGGTCAGGCTCGCCGGAAGTCGGGCGCGGCGAGTGCGAGGCATGACCCGCGTGGGACATCGGGGCGGCGCTCTCCTCGCCGTGGGTGGGCGCTTCTCGCAAGACTTCGGCACTTGCTGTGGTCCCCGCAGCACCGAGCGACCCGAGCGCTTCCCCCCGCACCTGAAAGGCGAACGACGCCAGCACCGTCAGCAGCGCCAGCAAGGGGCGCAGCCAAGGGAGCAGACGGCGGGACATATCGCCCACTCTAAAGAAAAAGCCAAGGGACGGCTGCCCTCACCCGATATGCTCCCCCCAGGCCATCAAAAAGCAGCTTGACGCTATACCCCCGGGGGGTTTATTTTCATTCCAAGTCCGAACCCTCACGCTCACTTTTCAGGAGGACCACCATGTTCTTTGAACGCTTTTACGACACCGACCTCGCTCAGGCGTCTTACATGGTGGGGTGCCAGCGGACTGGCGAATGTCTCGTCATTGACCCGGTGCGCGACGTTCAGCAGTACCTGGAGAAGGCCGCCTCACAGCGCCTGCGCGTGACCCACGTCACCGAGACCCACATCCACGCCGACTACCTCTCGGGCAGCCGCGAACTCGCCGCCGCGACCGGGGCGCAGTTGCTGCTGCCCGGCGAGGGCGGCGCCGAGTGGCGCTACGACTTCGGCGACCAGAAGCTGCACCACGGCGACGTTTTTTGGGTCGGCAACGTCAAGGTGGAGGTGCGGCATACCCCCGGCCACACACCCGAGAGCCTTTCCTTTCTGGTGACCGATACCCCCCGGGGCGACGTGCCGGTGATGTGTTTTACCGGCGACTTCGTGTTCGTGGGCGATGTGGGCCGCCCCGACCTGCTCGACGAGGCGGCGGGCGGTGTGGAGACCCGGTTTGTGGGCGCCCGGCAGATGTTCGCCTCGCTGCGCGACCAGTTTCTGACTCTGCCAGACGGCGTGCAGGTGTGGCCCGCACACGGCAGCGGCAGCGCGTGCGGCAAGGCGCTCGGGGCGGTGCCGAGCACCACCGTCGGCTACGAGCGAGCGCTGGCGTGGTGGGCGCCTTACGTGGAGCGCGGCGACGAACAGGGCTTCACGGATGAACTGCTGAGCGGCCAGCCCGACGCCCCGCTGTACTACGGGCGCATGAAGACGCAAAACCGGGCCGGCCCCACCGTGCTGGGCGAGGTGTCCGCGCTGCCGCAGCTCAGCGCCGCCGAGGTCGAGCGCCAACTCGCGGCGGGCGCACTCCTCATTGATACCCGTCCGAGAGAACAACATCAGGCCGCCGCGCCCCGACGCAGCGTGAATCTTCCCGTCGGCAACACCTTCGAGACCTGGAGCGGCTGGCTGTTGCGCCCTGAGGACGGCGATTATGTCCTGCTGGCCGCAAGCGCCGAGCAAGCCGAGGCCCTGCGCCGCCGCCTGTGGATGGTCGGGCTGGACAACGTGAGCGGCTTCATCACCAGCACCGACGGCCTGGACACGGCGCCGCAGCGCCCCTTCGCGCCCGCCGACTTGCCGCAGCACAAAGATGCCCTGGTACTGGACGTCCGCAAAAAGACCGAGTACGACGCGGGGCACATCCCCGGCGCCAGGCAGCTTCACGCCGGGCGGCTGCCCTGGAAGCTCGGCGAATTGCCCCAAGAGCAGGAAATCGTGGTCCACTGCCAGAGCGGGGCACGCAGCGCGGCGGCGGCGAGTTTCCTGCGGGCGCGCGGCTTCAACGTGAGCGAACTCGCGGGCGGCTACGAGGCCTGGGAGAAGGCGCAGGGTTAAAGTTCCCCTCAGCTCCACTCGTCCTCACGCTCTTCCCTCTCCACCCTCGCCGGGACAGGGGCCGGGGCCTCCAGGCGGGGGCGCGGCGCCAGGACGGCGAGCAGCAGCAGGCTCAGGCCGGTGACGAGCGCGACGAGGCCGAGGACCACCGCCGGCTGGGAAAAGGTCGCGGCGTCCAGGCCAGCGCCCTTGAGTCCGGCGGCGATGACCAGACTCAGGCCCATCGTCCAGCGGTCGCGGGCGTCCGCGTCTCCGTCGAGTCGCGGCGCGCGCGCAGGCGCTGATGCCCACCGCCATCACGGCCCCGCTGCCGGTCAGCAGCCAGCCCCCTATCGCCTCAGGGGACAGAAAAACACCAGCGGTGACGGCCACGCCCAGAAAGACTGCGAACCACAGCGTTTGCTGCGCTGAAGCGAGGCGCGGCAACCGGCGCAGCACCAGGGCCGAGCGGGCCGGCACGCGCGCCGACAGCCAGCGGCGTCCGGTGTCGTCCTGGGTGAGCCACGACACCAGCAGCAGCAGCCACGCCCCCAGCAGAGCGAGGGGCTGCGCGTTCGCTTCTTCTTGCCAGAGGGCCGAGGAGGCGAGCCACTGCCATGCCAGCGCCGGCAATCCCAGGAGCAGCAGCCACCGAACGCGCTCGCCGCGCACCCGGAGCGGCAACAGCGCCGCGACGAGCGCCGTCAGGGCCAGCGCCGGGGCGAACTGGGCCGGCCTTGCCATGAACGTCAGGGCAAGGGCCAGCAGAACCAGACCGCCGGCTTCAGCAATGCGCTGGCCCAACTTTGCCTGGCCTAACTTTTCTCGGCCCCCCTGCGCCTGGCGAGCGGTGAGGAGCGCAGTCAGGGCGGCGGCCAGGCTGCCCACGAGCAGCAGCCGGGAGGCATGGGCGCCCCCACCCACGGCGCGCGCTATCAGGAACCCGCCGAGCAGCAGCCCAGGCAGGGCGCCCCAGTACAGCGTGCCGCGCAGATCCGGGGCCAGGGCCGACGAGCGGTGCGCCAGCCACGCCACGCCCGACAGCGCGAGGGTGAGAAGCAGCAGGAGGGTGCTGTCTCCCGTTCCTAGGCCCAGCACCAGCACCGCGCCGCACAGACCCGCCAGCCACGCCAGCGGCGGCGTGTGGGGATGCCGGGCCCGCCACTGCGCCGCCCGCAACGCCCCGGCCAGGCCCACCAGGGCGGGCGAGACACGCAGGAGCGGCGTCCAGAACCCCTCTTCACCAGGGGAAGGCGGTAGGTCCAGGCCCCACAGCGCCGTCAAGCTCAGGCCCGCCGCGCCCAGCCACACGCTCAGGCGGCTGTGACCGTACAGCCCCACCAGCAGCAACGTGCCCGCGAGCGCCGCGAGGCCCAGCGGCTCCGTGCGGGCGCCCAGCAGTGTGATCAGCAGCGAGGCCGCCACGCCCGTCGCCCCGGCAGTCAGGCTGCTCGAGAGGGTGCCGGCGAGGGTCGCTTCAGCGTCTTGCGTTTCGTTTTGTGGACGGGCCCGCTGCCACGCCCACCACGCCGCCGCACTCAGGCCGAGCAGGGCCAGCGCCGCTGTGCCCAGGGTCGCGGCGGTGCGGGCACCCGGTCCGCTCAGTGCCGTGCCCACCGCCAGCGCGAAGAGGGCCGACGGGGTCAAGGTGGCCCACGCCGCGCCCAGCCGCACGCCCGCGTCGCGTATGTCGGCAGAGCCGCTGGCATCGGGTGCCACCACGCCCCGTGACCGCAGCAGCGTCAGGGGCAGCAGCAGCGCCAGCCCCGCGAACACCAGCCACAGCAGCAGGGCGGGCAGCGGGTGGGGACTGACATGCAGGGCGCGCCCCAGGATTTCCCGGTCGAGCAGGGGCAGCGAAGCGCCGTCCCAGTCGCCCGACGCCCAGCGGCCCAGCGGCTCATGATTCAGGGCCGCCACCAGCCACCCGACCGGCAGGGCACCCGCCACCCCGAGGACCGAGGTGAGTGCCGCCCGCCAGGTTTCCGGGGCATCGGGCAGCAGGTCGAGTCTGTTCTCGCCCTGGGGCATTTCCCCGGCAGAGTGCTCGACTTCGCCCGTGTTGACCGCCCGCAGGTGGGGCAACAGGCCGCCCACCGCCGCCGTAACGAGCAGGAGCACCGCCGCGAGCGCCAGGATGGACCAGCGCCCGATGTCGTCGGCGAGCATCCACACACTCAGCTGGCGCCAGCAGCGGCCATGACGCCCAGCAGCGGTTCGCGCCGCCGCAGGCCGTCCCAGGTGAGCGCCGCGCTCAGGGCCAGCAGGCCGACCAGCACCGCGCCCGGTCCCCACGCCCCCGGCAACTTCTGGGCGAGGCTGCCCAGCCCCAGAGCGGTGACGCCGTAGCCCAGACCGCGCAGCGCCCCCGACACCGGCCAGGGCACCAGCCGCGCCGTGCCGTACAGCACGCCCCCGAAGGCGAAGACCGCCAGCAGCAGCGTCCACGCCGGCAGCCCGAGTGCGCGCAGGGTGAACGCCAGTCCGCCCAGCACCAGCGCCCCGCCGAAGACGCTGATGCGCGCCCGGCTGAATTCCGGCCCCCACAGGGACGGCCCTACCGGGCGAATGCGGGGCCTCTTCCCCGCCGTTGGCGGGCTGGGCTGCTGAATATCCTCCGGCCAGACGGTCAGGGCGGGGGCGGCTGGCAAAGGCTCGGGTGGCGGGGCAGATACCGGCGGTGGGGCAGACACTGGCACAGCCTCGTCCTCCACCAGCACATTGGGTGTGGGGAAGTCCGGCAACGGCACCAGGGGCACGCTGCCAGGCCCAGGCGCAGGCCGTTCGCCCACCAGCTCGGCACGCAGGGCGAGCAGTTCATTGCGCAGCAGCCCGACCTCGCGCTCCGCGTCCGCCGCTCGCCGCTGCGCCGCGTTGGCCCGCACGAGCGCCGTGATTGCCAGCACCGCCACCAGCAGCACAAAGAGCACCATGCTCCAGCTTACTCAGGTCCGGGGGGTCAGAAGCCGAGTTGCTCCAACGCCCCGCGCACCAGCGTCATGCTCTGGCTGCCGGCGCGGGGCATCATGATGTGGTTGTCGCTGCTGCGCAGGGTCACGATGCCGCGCCGCGTGCCGTCAGGCCGGATGTTGGGCACCCGGTCACGAATGGGTGAGTAGACCAGCCCTTGCCCCACTCGCTGCACGTCGCTGCCCGAACTCTGCACTTCCAGATTGAACTCGACATTGTCCGGCGTCACGTCGCTGGCACGCTGACCCCGGTGGGCCGGGTCGGGCGCGCAACCGCCCGCGTAGGGACTTTGGCGGTAGTCGGTCCACAGCAGGCACTGGGTGTCGAGGTCAATGAGCAGCCGAAACCGGGTCGCCGGAAAATCGCGCACCAGTTGATGCCCGAACACGCTGCCGTGCGAATGTCCCATGACGATGATCTGCGCTCGGGGAAACTCGGCGAGAGCAGCGGCGAGTTGCGCCTTCACCCAGGGATAGCCGTGCTGCTCGGCGGCACTTTCCCGTGAGCGGTAAGTGTCCTGCACTTGCGCTGTGCCGCTGATGGTCCGCACGTGCCGGCCCCGCTGCCGGAGCCAGTCGCTGATGGCCGCGGTGCCACCACTCGCCGTGAGGTAGTCCCAGTTGTCGGCGGACTGACAGGTGAAGCCGCAGCGCCCGCTGAGCGTAACCAGAATCACGTCGGGGTCTGGGTCGGGCAGGGGCGCCGGCTGATGAACGAAGGTGGGCGCGCAGCCGCTCAGCGTCAGGGATGCAAACAGTGCTACTGCGCCGCCCGCCCGCATCCGCGCCGGTTTGCCCCACAGAGACGAATATTTCGGAGGAATTGACATGATGACAGTCTATTCGTCTCGCATCTAAACGCCCCTCAATCGAGCAACATCCGCACCGGCCCGTTCCAGCCCAGGTCGCAGGCCAACGTGACCACCTGCGCCCGGCTCAGGTGCGGGCGGCGCAGCCACCACAGACCGAGCTGCTCGAAGATGCCCGAGAGCGCGACGGCGGCGGCTTCCAGGCGTTCCTCGGGCTGCTCGGGCACGTGGCGGCGCAACTGCTCCACGACAAAAAGATGCGTTTGCAGCCGCAGCTCCAGCAACTGCTGCCCCAGTTCGCCGGTCAGGGGAACCGCTACGCCCCCGTAGAGCAGCAGCCAGCGCTGCGGGTCGGTCTCGACCATACCGAAATAGACCCCGGCGGCGCGCTCGAGCTGCTCGCGTGGGCTCTCGGCGTCCGCGAACGCCAGCGTGAGGTCGCGCTCATAGCCGGCGCGGGTGCGGCGCACGCAGGCGAGGTAAAGCCCTTCCTTGGAGCTGTAGTGGTCGTACACGACGGGCCGCGTGACCCCCGCCGCGCGGCAGATATCCTCGATGCTGGTGTACTCGTACCCCTGCGCGACGAACAGCCGGTCGGCCACCGTCAGCAGTTGTTCCTGCCGCTCTGCCCGGCTGAGGCGGCGTGGTCGGGGTGAGGGGGCAGGGTCGGTCATGTCGGGTCCTTGGAAGCAGAAAAAACGGAGGTCATGAGTCGGCGAGGTGACTTGAAGGGGAGACTTGAAATTACAGGGTACCCCAGGTACTTTGGGGTTCAAACCTACAGCCTGTAACTTCTTACGCCAACCGGGCGTGAGTCTCTCTTTGCCGCGACTGTTCCCGGCTCCCGCAGCCGCCCCGAGGTGGTCATGACCTATACCGATTCCGAAGAGCTCTACCTCGCCGAACTCAGTCGCCGCCAGCAAGAGAGCTGGCCCGCTGGCCGCCCCCGCGTGGCCGAGTATCCGTTTGGCGAGCGGCCCGTCACCGCGTACCTGCACGAGTGGGCGACGCGCCAGCCTGAGCGCGCCGCTATCGAGTTTTACGGGCAGACCCTCACCTACGCCGAACTCGACGACCTGAGCGACCGGCTGGCGTCGTGGCTCGAAGAACGCGGCGTCTTGCCGGGCGAGCGGGTCGCCGTCTTGCTGCCCAACTGCCCGCAGTTCAATGTGGCTTTTCACGGGGTGCTCAAGCGCGGCGCCGTGTTCGTGCCGCTCAGTCCGCTGGCGCGGGGCGGCGAGTTGCAGCACCTGCTCGACGAGGCCGACCCCGCCGCCCTGATCGTGCTCGACGCGCTGTGGCCGGTGGCCGAGCCGCACCTCGCCGGGCGCGCCGTCCGCGAAGTGCTGCACGTCGGACTGGCGGCGACGCTGCCTGACAGGCCCACCCTGCCGCTGCCGGACTTGCTGCGGGCCGCCGCCGCGCAACCGGCAGGCCAGCACGACCTGTTCGCGCTGCTGCGCGGGGTCACGGTGCGCCCACAGGCCGAGCCGGCGCTCGATTCGCCCGCAGTCATCAACTTTTCCGGCGGCACCACCGGGTTGCCCAAGGGCTGCCTGCACCACCACCGCGACCTGATCTACACCTGCGCGTCCTACTGCGCGGTGGCGGTGGAGCGGAGCGAGCATCCGGTGTTTCTGAGCTTCCTGCCGCAGTTCTGGATTGCGGGCGAAGACCTCGGCGTGCTGTTTCCGACCTTTCTGGGCGCGACGCTGGTGCTGCTGACGCGCTGGGACGCCCAGGCTTTTTTGCGGGCGGTGCCGCACTACGGCGTAACGATCACGACCCTGCTGGTGGATCAGGTGGACGAACTGCTGGAGCATCCGGCGGCGGCGCAGACCGATTTTTCCTCGCTGCGGCAGGTGAACGCCGTGTCGTTCATGCGTAAGCTCAACCCCGACTACCGCCGCCGCTGGGCCGCGTTGACCGGCAGTCTCATTGCCGAGGCGAGCTACGGCATGACCGAGACGAACACTTGCGACACCTTCACTACCGGGTTTCAGAAGGATGACTTCGACCTGCTCAGCCAGCCGACTTTCGTGGGGCTGCCGGTGCCGGGGACCGAGTTCAAGGTGTGCGACTTCGAAACCGGCGAGCTGCGGCCCTTCGGCGAGGAGGGCGAACTGTGCGTCCGCAGTCCGGCGGTCTACAAGGGCTCGTGGCGCGAGCGCCGCGCCGAGTCACCGGGCGGCTGGCTGCACACCGGCGACAGCGGCATCATCGACGAGCAGGGGCTGCTGCACTACCTGGGCCGGCGGCGCGAGATGATCAAGGTGAGCGGCATGAGCGTGTTTCCCGGCGAACTGGAAATGCTGCTGGGCCGGCACCCGGCGGTGAGCGGCGTCGGCGTGCTGGGGCGCCCGCACGAGCGGCGCGGCGAGGAAGTCGTCGCCTTCGTCGTGCCGCGTCCGGGCCACGACCTGTCGGCCGCAGCCCTGAGCGAGTGGTGCCGCGCCGAGATGGCGGCCTACAAGGTGCCCACCATCTATTTCCTCGACGAGTTGCCCCTGACGGCCACCGGCAAGGTGGACAAAAAGCAGCTGTTGCCGCGCCTGGCCGAGCTGACGGGCGAGGCGCCGGGCGGCGGCGCATGACGCCCCGCGTGTTGATTGCCAACCGGGGCGAGGTGGCCGTCCGTATCGAGCGGGCGGTGTCGGCACTGGGCTGGCAGAGCGTGGCCGTTTATGCCCCGGACGACGCCGGGTCGCTGCACGTGCGCCGGGCGGACGAGGCGGTGGCCCTCAGCGGACGCGGGGCGGCGGCCTACCTCGACGGAGCGGCGCTGCTGCGGGTCGCGCAGGAACACGCGGCGACCCACGTTCACCCCGGCTACGGCTTCCTGAGCGAAAACGCCGACTTCGCGCGGGCCTGCGCGCAGGCGGGGCTGGTGTTCGTGGGGCCGGACCCCGACACGCTCGACCTGTTCGGCGACAAGAGCCGGGCGCGGGGGCTGGCGCAGCGTCTCGGCGTCCCGGTGATTCCCGGTACGGACGGCGCGACCACGCTGGAGGAAGCGGCGGCGTTCATGCAGGCGCAGGGAGGCGCGCCGGTCATGCTCAAGGCCTGCTCGGGCGGTGGCGGGCGCGGGATGCGGGTGGTGCGGCAGGCTGGCGACCTCGCCGCCGCGTTCGAGCAGGCGTCACGTGAGGCGCGGCTGGCGGTGGGGCAGGGCGACCTCTACGCCGAGCGGCTCATTGAGCGGGCGCGGCACATCGAGGTGCAGGTGGCGGGCGACGGCCAGAGCGTGACCCACCTCTGGGAGCGCGACTGCACCGTGCAGCGCCGGCACCAGAAGCTGCTCGAATTCGCTCCGGCGCCGCACTTGCCCCAGGCCGTCCGCACCGCCCTCATCGGCGCGGCCCTGCAACTCGCGCAGGAGGTGAAGTACCGTTGCCTCGGCACCTTCGAGTTTCTGGTGACGCCGGGCGGCGACTTTTATTTCATCGAGGCCAACCCGCGTTTGCAAGTCGAGCACACCGTGACCGAGGAGTGGTGCGGCACCGACCTCGTCACGGCCCAGTTGCGCCTCGCGGCGGGCGAGACTCTCACGGCGGTGGGACTGGCAACGCAACCCGCCGACGCCGCGCCGCCCCCCGGACAGGCGGTGCAGGCCCGCGTGAACATGGAAACGCTGGGCGCGGACGGGCAGGTTCATGTCGGCGGCGGTCAGGTGCAGACCTTCACCCCGCCCGGCGGTCCCGGCGTGCGGGTGGACACCTTCGTCACCACCGGCCTGACCCCCAGCCCGCAGTACGACGCCCTGCTCGCCAAGGTCGTCGTCCACAGGCGCGACGCGGCGCTGCCGGGCCTACTGCGGCAAGCGGCGACGGCCCTGAGCGAGTTTCAGATTGCCGGGGTCAGTACCAACCTCGCCTTTTTGCAGGCGCTGCTGCACCACCCCGACGTGCAGCACTACGAGCTCTCGACCCACTGGCTCGACGAGCGGCTGCCGGAGCTGGTCACGCAGGCGGCGGAGTATGACGACGTTTCCGCGTCCACTCAAGCTCCGACGAGCAGCGGGCCGTCTCCCCTGCCCGACGCCACCCCCGGCACCGAGCGGCTGACGGCGCCCACGACGGGGATGCTGGTCGCCTACGACGTGCATCCGGGCCAACGGGTGCGCCGGGGCGAGTGCCTGGCGGTGGTCGAGGCGATGAAAATCGAGTTTCAAATCGAGGCGCCGCGCGACGGGCAGGTCGTGGCGTGCCACCTCACGGCGGGCAGCAGCGTCACCCTGGGACAGCCGCTGCTCGACCTCGCTGCCGATGAGGGCGCGGACGACGCAGTGGCCGCCGAGGAGGAGCGTGACCTGGATGCCCTGCCTGCCTCCTACGCCGACTGGCAGCGGCGCCTGCGGGCGACCACCGACGAGGCGCGCCCCGCTGCCGTGGAAAAGCGGCACGCGGCGGGCAAACTGACGGCCCGCGAGAATGTCGCCGCGCTGCTCGACGCGGGCAGTTTCAACGAACACGGCGCCCTGGCCCTGGCCGCGCAACGGGGACGCCGCAGCGAGGAAGAGCTGCTGGCGCTCAGCCCGGCAGACGGCCTGATTACCGGGGTGGGCACGGTCAACGCGGGGCAGTTTCCCGACACCGCCGCCTGTGCGGTCGCGGCCTACGACTACACCGTGCTCGCCGGCACCCAGGGGTACTTCAATCACCACAAACTCGACCGGCTGATCGCGCTGGCTGGGCAGTGGAAGTGGCCGCTGGTGCTGTTTGCCGAGGGCGGCGGCGGGCGTCCGGGCGACACCGACATGCCGGTGGCGGCGGCGCTCGTGACGCCCACGTTCCTGAACTTTGCGGCGCTCAGCGGGCAGGTGCCGCTCGTCGGCGTGGCGGCGGGCGCCTGCTTCGCCGGCAACGCGGCGCTGCTCGGCTGCTGCGACGTGGTCATCGCCACCCGCGACAGCAGCATCGGGCTGGGCGGCCCCGCCATGATCGAGGGCGGCGGGCTGGGCGTGGTCGCCGCCGGGGACATCGGCCCGGCCGAAGTGCTGGCGCAAAAGGGCGTCGTGGACCTGCTGGCCGAGAACGACGCCGAGGCCAACGAGCTGGCGCGGCGTTACCTCACCTACTTTCAGGGTGACGTGACCGGGTGGGAGGCCGCCGATCAGCGCGAACTGCGCTGGGTGATTCCGCAGGTGCGCAAGCGGGCCTACGACGTGCGCGCGCTGCTGCACCTGCTCGCCGACACCGGCAGCGTGCTGGAACTGCGCCGCGCCTTCGCGCCCGGCCTGCTCACGGCGCTGGTGCGGATTGGCGGCAAGGCGTTCGGGGTCATCGCCAACGACCCGGCGGTGCTCGGCGGCGCCATCGACGCGGCGGGAGCGGACAAGGCGGCGCGCTTCCTCAACCTGTGCGACACCCACCGCCTGCCGGTGCTGTCGCTGGTGGACACGCCGGGCTTCATGGTCGGCCCGGCGTCGGAGGCCGAGGGCGCCGTGCGGCACGTCTCGCGCCTGTTCGTGCGGGCGGCCAAACTCACGGTGCCATTTTTTGCGGTGGTTACGCGCCGCGCTTACGGCCTGGGCGCGCAGGCGATGGCTGCGGGGAGCCTGCACGCCCCCGCCCTGACCGTGTCCTGGCCCGGCGGCGAGTTCGGGCCGATGGGCCTGGAAGGCGCCGTGCGGCTGGGCTACCGCCGCGAACTGGCCGCCGTGAGCGACCCCCAGGAGCGCGAGGCCCTTTATCAGAAGCTGGTCGCGCAGGCCTACGCCCAGGGCGAAGCGGTCAACGTGGCCGCGCACCTCGAAGTGGACGCCGTGATCGATCCCGCCGAGACCCGCAACTGGCTTTTGCGGGCGCTGCGGGTGTCTCCGTACTCGGCGCAGCGCCGGGAAGGCGGGCTGGTGGACCCCTGGTAACTCAGCGGCGCAGCACGAGCGGCGCGGCCCCGAACAGGTCGTGTCGCACCTGCTCACGGAGCTGCCGGGCGGCGTGGTCGAGTGCCGGTCCCGTCGCCGCCACGCCGCGCGCCCAGACGGCTCCCCCGGCGCTGAGGCCACTCGCCCAGCCCGGCGCCGTGGTCGGCGACTCGGCTGCTGGGCGTCCGGCAGCCGAGTCGCCGGCCACCCACACGCCGCTGGCGAAGTAATCGTTACCGCCGAGCACCCCCGGCGCGCGGCTGTGCGGCCCCGGCCTGAAGTGCTGGCGGTCGAGGTAGACGCGCTCCTGCGCAGCGTACACGCTGACCTCGCTGCGGTAGTCGGCCCAGGCGAGCCGCTCGCCCATCTGCACCCGCCCGCTCGCCAGGGTTTCGAGCAGCCCGAACTCGGCCCCCGCGCCCAAATCAGCCCGCAAGTGCTGGCGAAAGCGGCTGCCCGCAAAGGGCAGGGTGCGCTCGGGGTAGTACTCCAGCCGTGCCCCGACCCCGACGTGAAAGTGCAGTTCCTGGGTGGCCCACTCGCCCCCCGGTGAGGGCTGCACCCGCGTGGCCGACTGCGTGAGGATAAGCACCCGTGTTCCCGCGCCCGCCTCCACGTGAATCTCGCTGTGGTCGCCGCCGAGCACGCCGCCGGTCGGGTTGACGATAAAGACCATCAAGGTGCCGCACGGCAGACGGAAGGGCCGCACCACCATCAGAGGCGCTTTTTGCAGGTCGCGCAGCAGCGCCGTTTGCCCGTGCCGCACGCCGAATTCGAGTTCGAGGCGCCCGGTGCGGGTGCGGCGGCCCAGGCTGACGGGCGTTCCCAGCGTAGTCAAAGACCGACCCGTGGCGGCGTCACGTCCCGAAACAGCAGGTCGTGCTCGATCCAGGCGATGATTTCGTCCACGCCCGCCCCGCTTTTGAGGTTGGTGAAGACGTAGGGGCGTACTTCATCTCCAGCCCTGCGCTGCGCCCGCGCGTCGGCATCCATCACGCGCAGGTCGGCGCCCACCAGCGGAGCGAGGTCGGTCTTGTTGATGACGAGCAGGTCGGAGTGCCGGATGCCGGGGCCGCCCTTGCGCGGCACTTTTTCGCCGCCCGCCACGTCGAGGACGAACAGCCAGGCGTCCACCAGCTCGGGCGAAAAGGAGGACGCGAGGTTGTCGCCCCCCGACTCAATGAACAGCAGTTCGAGGCCGGGAAACTCGCCTTGCAGCGCCTCGACGGTTTCCTGATTGAGCGAACTGTCTTCCCGGATGGCGGTGTGGGGGCAGCCGCCGGTCTGCACGCCGCGGATGCGTTCAGGGGCCAGCGCGGCGGCGCGGGTCAGGATGCGCTGGTCCTCGAAGGTGTAGATGTCGTTGGTGATGACGGCGAGGTCGTAACGGTCGCGCAGCTCGCGGCACAGCACTTCAAGCAGCGCGGTCTTGCCGCTGCCGACCGGGCCGCCGACGCCGATTTTGAGGGGAGTCATAGCAACATTCCTTTCTGCTTTCAGCTCTGAAAAAGCCGCTGGTCGAGGGTGGCCTGCTCCTGCGCGGCGATGTCGAGCAGGGGGGCGAAGCCGCCGAGGTCGTCGGGGGTGGCGCTCAGGGCAAAGCCGACGCACGACTGCGCCGCCGCCTCGCAGCGGGCCGCGCAGCGCTGGGCGTCCAGGCCGCCGAGTTTCATCAGCCGGGTGGCCGAGGTCACGCGCCCGAGCAGCCAGGCCGAGACGTAGGCGGTCATGGCGTCCTCGCGGCCCGCCCCCAGCACGCAGGCGACGGCGCCGAAGGTGGTCGCGTGGTGCGTGGTGGGCGGCACCCCGGCGAGCTCGTCCGGCCAGAGGTGACGCGCCGCCCGGCGCAGGTTGGCCCCGACCCGCAGGCTGGCGCGGCGCGGGCCTTCGACCAGCTTGAGGTCGCTCAGCAGGGCGTCGAGGTCGCTGAGGTCATCGGCACCCGCCCCCCACGCCAGCGCACAGGCGGGCGCGTCCTGCTGCCCCCAGCCGTGCGCGAGTTGCCCGGCGAGAAAGGCGGCGAGGTCGTCGGCGGTCCGCACTTCGCCGCGCTGCGTCAGGGTTTCGAGGCCGTCGCTGAAGGCGTAGGCCCCGGTGGGAAAGGCCGAATCGGCGAGTTGCAGCAGGCGCAGGTTCATCCCTCGTGCTCCCAGCTCGGGCGCCCGTGAAAAGGCCGCGTCTCGCGCGTAAATGGCACGCCCAGCCGCGTGAGCAGCAGCTCGATGGGGGCGTCCCAGGGGGTCAGGAAAGCCCCTGCGTCTTCCACGAAATCGCGGTGCAGGTTGCCCACGGCGTGCGCGGTGTGGGCGGCCTCGGCCAGCGTGCGCGGCACCACGACTGCGACGTCCTCGGGCGCGGCGCTCACCACGTAACTCACGCCGCCCCGCGTGCCCAGCACGGTGCCGGGGCTGAGGACCGTGCCTGTGGGAAAGGCAAGCTGCAACTCGGCGCCGTCCGGAGCGTGCAGGCGGCGGCGCACCCGGCGGCGGTCTACGGCGGTCAGGGGGACTTCGACCTGTGGCCCGTCTATCGCCTGTTCCGGCGCTTGCTTGGCCCCAGCGATAGGCAACAGCGGGCGGCGCAGGCCGGTCAGCCTCGTCAACGCTCGCCCCGCACGAAGGCGTACCAGGCGTCCAGCCCTTCGCCCTGGCGGCTGCTCAGTTCGATGACCGGCACGCCGGGCCGCGCCCGGTCGATGTTCTCGCGGCACAGGGCGCGGTCGAAGCCCACCGCGTCGGCAATGTCCATTTTCGTAATCACCACCACGTCCGCCGTGTTGAACATGGTGGGGTACTTCAGCGGCTTGTCCTCGCCCTCGGTGGTCGAGATGAGCACGGCGCGCGCCGCTTCGCCGAGGTCGTAGGAACTCGGGCACACCAGGTTGCCCACGTTTTCCAGAAACAGCACGTCGAGGGCCGCGAGGTCGAAGCGCGGCAGCACCTCGCCCACCATCGCCGCGTCGAGGTGGCAGACGGTGCCGGTGACGATCTGCTCGGCCTGCGCGCCCCACTGCCGCAGCCGCGCGGCGTCGTTGTCGGTGGCGAGGTCGCCCACCGCCACCGCCATGTTCAGCCCCCTGGCAAGGTCACGCAGGGTGCGTTCGAGCAGCGCCGTCTTGCCCGCGCCGGGGCTGCTCGCGAGGTTGATGGCCCGCACGCCCGCCGCCTCGAAAGTCCGGCGATTCTCGGCGGCAGTGTGATCGTTGGCTTTGAGGATGTTCTGACGAACGGTGACGATTCGGGGAGCAGTCGCAGTCATAGATTCTCCAATTCAAGCTGGTCTAATTCGAGCTGATCTAATTCAAGTTCGTCGCCTTGCAAGAGCCTCGGCGTGGGCGCTCCGCACAGCGGACAGCGTAGGCCCCGCCAGACTTCCAGTTCGACGGGGCCGTGCTGCGGGCACTCGCCGACGCCCGGCACCCGCTCGATGCTCAGGCGCGCTCCGGCGAGCGGCGTGCCCTCGGCGCAGGCGGGAAACGCGGCGGCCAGCGCTTCAGGCACCACGCTCGACCACTGCCCCACCCGCACGGTCAGCGCCGAGGCGCGGGCGGCGCCGTGTTCGCGCAGCACGTCGCCGGCCACGTCGATGAGCGCGAGGGCGATGGAAGCTTCGTGCATAGGTCGAAATCCTCAACCGAGCAGCAGGCCGATGCCGGCCAGAGCGACGCCGCCCCCCACCAGGCGGCGGGTCCAGACGCCCCGCGCCCCCAGCCGGCCCAGGCCATAGCCGGCAGCGTGGAGGCCGACCGTGCTGAGGGTGAACCCCGCGAAAAACTCGGCGGCGCTCAGGCCTGGCGGCAGTTCGGTGCCGTGAGCGTGACCGTGAAAAAGGCCCATTACCCCCACCACGGCGGCGAGGGCCGGAAGACTCAGCCGGGCTGTGAAAGCCAGCAGCAGCCCCAGCACCGTCACACTCAGGGCCACGCCCTGTTCGACGAACGGCAGATGAACGCCGTGGATGCCCAGCAGGCCGCCCAGCACCATGGCCGCCACAAACGCCAGCGGCACCAGCAGACCCCGGCGGCCAAACGGCGCGGCCAACACGCCCACCGCCACCATCGCCAGCAGGTGGTCGAGGCCCGACAGGGGATGAGCCACCCCCGCCGCGAAGCCCGCAGCGTGCTGGCCGGAATGGGCCAGGGCCGACGAGGCCAACAGCAGAACCGACAGAACACGGATTTTCTTCATCAGACCACCTTTTTCAGAATAGGAAGTACTTCTGCGCCAGCGGCAGTTCGTCCACCGGCTCGCAGGTCACGAGTTCGCCGTTCACGCGCACCTCGTAGGTCTCGGGGTTGACCTGAATATCAGGCGTCTCGGCGTTGAGCTGCATGTCTTTTTTGCCGATGTCGCGGGTGTGTTTCACGGCGCTGTAGCGGCGGCCCACGTCGGGCAAGTGTCCGCCTTCCAGCCCCGCCTGAGACACGAAATGCAGGCAGGTGGCGTCCGGGCAGCCCCCATAAGCGGCGAACATCGGGCGCGGGTAGACCGGCTGCGGCGTGGGAATGCTGGCGTTGGCGTCGCCCATCTGCGCGGCGACCACCAGACCGCCCTTGAGAATCAGGCTGGGCTTGGCCCCAAAAAAAGCCGGGCTCCACAGCACGAGGTCGGCGAGTTTGCCGACTTCCACGCTGCCGACTTCGTGGCTGATGCCGTGGGCGATGGCGGGGTTGATGGTGTACTTGGCGACGTAGCGCCGGGCGCGGAAGTTGTCGGCGCGGCCATCGGGCGCAAGCGGCCCGCGCTGCACCTTCATCTTGTGCGCGGCCTGCCAGGTGCGGGTAATCACCTCGCCCACGCGCCCCATCGCCTGCGAGTCGCTGCTCATCATCGAGAACACGCCCAGGTCGTGCAGCACGTCCTCGGCGGCAATCGTTTCGGGGCGAATGCGCGACTCGGCAAAGTGCACGTCCTCGGGAATGCGCGGCGAGAGGTGGTGGCAGACCATCAGCATGTCGAGGTGCTCGTGGATGGTGTTCACCGTAAACGGCATGGTGGGGTTGGTGCTGCTCGGGAGGACGTTGGGCAGCCCCGCCACCCGGATGATGTCCGGCGCGTGCCCGCCCCCGGCGCCCTCGGTGTGAAAGGTGTGGATGGTGCGCCCGGCGAAGGCCCGAATGGCGTCCTCGACGAAGCCCGACTCGTTGAGGGTGTCGGTGTGGATGGCGACCTGCACGTCGTAGTCCTCGGCGACGCTGAGCGCGGCGTGAATGGCGGCGGGGGTGGTGCCCCAGTCCTCGTGCAGTTTGAGGCCGAGCGCCCCGGCCCGAATCTGCTCGGCCAGCGGAGGCTGGGTGCTCGCGTTGCCCTTGCCGAGCAGCCCGAAATTGAGTGGCAGCCCGGCGAGGCTCTCCAGCATCCGGTGAATGTGCCACTGGCCCGGCGTGCAGGTCGTGGCCGAAGTGCCCGCTGTGGGGCCGGTGCCGCCGCCAATCATGGTGGTCACGCCCGACTCGAGCGCCGTCCAGCACTGCTGCGGCGCGATGAAATGGATGTGGGTGTCCACCCCGCCCGCCGTGAGAACCAGGCCCTCGCCCGCCACTATTTCGGTGCTCGCGGCGATGGTCAGCCCCGGCGTCACGCCGTCCTGGGTGCCGGGGTTGCCCGCCTTACCGATGGCCGAGATGCGCCCGTTTTTGACGCCCACGTCGGCCTTGATAACGCCCCAGTAATCCAGAATCAGCGCGTTGGTGATCACGAGGTCGGGGACGTTGGCGTCGTCTCGGGTGGCGGCGCTGCTCTGGCCCAGGCCGTCGCGGATGACCTTGCCGCCGCCGAATTTGACCTCCTCACCGTAGGTCGTCAGGTCGCGCTCGACCTCGATAAGCAGCTCGGTGTCGCCGAGGCGCACGCGGTCGCCCACCGTGGGGCCGTAAAGGTCGGCGTACTGCTGGCGGCTGACTTTCACTGTGCGCCCCCGAAACCCGCCGCCCGGGCGCCTTCGAGCGCGGCCTCGCGGGTGCCCGGCGCGTCGAGGTCGCCGTTCACCAGCGCGTTCATGCCGTACACGGTGCGACTTCCGCCGAGCGGCACGAGGTCCACTTCCCTTTCCTCACCGGGCTCGAAACGCACAGCGGTCCCGGCGGGGATGTTGAGGCGGAAACCATACGCGGCGGCTCGGTCGAAACGCAGCCCGGCGTTCACCTCGAAAAAGTGAAAGTGGCTGCCCACCTGCACCGGGCGGTCAGCGGTGTTGGCGACGGTCAGCGTGGTGACGGGCCGCCCGGCGTTGAGTTCAATCTCGCCACCTTCCAGCAGGTACTCGCCCGCCACCCGCCGGCTCGCCGCGCCGCGAATGGGGTCGTGGACGGTGACGAGCTTGGTGCCGTCGGGGAAGGTGCCCTCGACCTGAATCTCGTGAATCAGCTCTGGCACGCCGTCGAGCACGTCGTCGGGCGTCAGGATGGCCGCGCCGAAGCTCATCAGGTCCTCGACCCGCCGCCCGTCGCGGATGCCTTCGAGGACTTCAGCGGTAATGAGGGCGACCGCCTCGGGGTGGTTGAGTTTCAGCCCTCTGGCGCGGCGTTCGCGGGCGAGCTGGGCCGCCGTGAAAATCAGCAATTTGTCGCGCTCTCGTTCGGTGAGTTGCATGCAGGCGTCCTCCGGGGGCCGGCGCGGGGGGGGGCCAGCGCATCCCAGGCTGAACGTACAGGGGTTGAAAAACCAGAGGAAAACATTTTCTAAACAACTGTCGTCTTCTGGCAGATACCACCGCCTAACCTACACCTGTTTGTGCGTTTTGTTCAAAAAATTTTTGACAAATTGCACAAATTTGGCTCAGTGGAGGAACCCCGACCGCTGAATCACCAGGAGGCTGCCCATGAAGCACCGCATTTCTCTGACGCTGGCCCTGTTTGCTCTCGCTCCTGTCGCCTCCGCCCAGGGCACCGTGAAGGTCGGCGTGCTGCACTCGCTGACCGGCACGATGGCTATTTCCGAACTCACCGTCGCCAACGCGACCCAGCTCGCCGTGGACGAAATCAACGCGGCGGGCGGGGTGCTGGGCAAGAAGCTCGTTATCGTGAAGGAAGACGGCGCGTCCGACTGGCCCACCTTTGCCACCAAGGCCGAGAAGCTGCTCACCCAGGACCGGGTGGCGGCGGTGTTTGGCGGGTGGACGAGTGCAAGCCGCAAGGCGATGCTGCCGGTCTTCGAAAAAAATAAGGGCCTGCTGTTCTACCCGGTGCAGTTCGAGGGCAACGAGTGCAGCCCCAACATCATCTACACCGGGGCGCAGCCCAACCAGCAAGCGCTCCCGGCGCTCGAATGGGCGCTCAGCAAGGGCTACAAGAACATCTTTTTGCTCGGCTCGGACTACGTGTATCCGCGCACGGCCAACCTGATTCTGAAAAAGCACATCGCGGCGTCGGGGGCCAAACTGGCGGGCGAAGAATACGTCGCGCTCGGGGGCACCGAGTTTTCGAGCGTGATCAACAAGATCAAAGCGGCCAAACCGCAGGTCATCATCAACACGCTCAACGGCGACAGCAATGTCTCTTTTTTCAAGCAGTATCAGGCCGCGGGCTACAGCGCCGCCACCCTGCCCGTCATCTCGTTTTCCATCGCCGAGCAAGAAGCGCAGGCCATCGGGCCGCAACTGCTGCAAGGCCAGTACGCCACCTGGAACTATTTCCAGAGCCTCCCCGGCGCCGCCAACAAAAAGTTCGTGGCTGCCTACAAGAAAAAGTACGGCGCGGGCGCAGTAGTCACCGACCCGATGGCGCACGCTTATCTCGACGTTTACCTCTGGAAGGCCGCCGTCGAAAAAGCGAAATCCTTCGACCCCGTTGCCGTTCGCAAAGCCATCGTGGGCGTGAGCCTGAACAGTCCCCTCGGCAAAGTCACCGTGGACAAGAGCGGCAGCCTGACGCAGGGCGTCTACACCGGACAAAGCGGCGCGGGCGGGCAGTTCAAGACGGTGGCGCAGAGCCGGGGCGTGGTGCAGCCGCAGCCCTACGACAAGCTCGCCTTTCCCGGCAAGACCTGCCCCTGAGCGGCTCTCCTCCCCTGTTTGCCCCACCCCTCTATTTGACTGCGGAGCAATACACATGGACCTGACCTTCCTTGCCAACCAACTGTTCACCGGGCTCTCGGTGGCGTCCATCCTGCTGCTGGCGGCGCTGGGGCTGGCGCTGACCTTCGGGCTGATGCGGGTCATCAACATGGCGCACGGCGAATTTCTGATGGTGGGCGGTTACCTGACCTACCTCGCGGCCCGCTGGACCGGCCCCGCCCTGGGCGACGGCTACCTGTGGGTCGCTTTTCCGCTCGCCTTCGTGGGCACGGCGCTGCTGGGCGCCCTGCTGGAAGTGCTGGTCATCCGGCGGCTCTACGGGCGCCCGCTCGACACGCTGCTGGCAACCTTCGGCATCAGCTTGATCCTGCAACAGGCCGCGCGGCAGGTGTTCGGCAGCACGGGCGTGCCGGTCACGGCTCCCGCCTGGCTGTCGGGCAGCGTGACGCTGGGCGCCGTGACCATGCCGGGCAGCCGCCTGTTCGTCATCGCGCTTTCCCTGCTGGTGATCGGCGCGGTGTGGTGGCTGCTCTCGCGCACCCGCTTCGGCATGGTGGTGCGGGCGGTCAACCAGAACCGTGAGATGGCGGCGGCGCTGGGCGTCAACACCCGGGCACTCGACCTGCTCGTCTTTTCCCTCGGCGCGGGCATTGCGGGGGTGGCGGGCGTGGGCCTCGCGCTGCTTGCCCCAGTTAACCCTACCGTCGGCGCGGCGTACATGGTCAATGCCTTTCTCGTCGTGGTGGTCGGCGGCGTGGGCAGCGTGCTCGGCGCGGGCGTCGCGGCCATATTGCTCGGCAGCCTCACGGCGTTGGCCGAGGGCCTGACCAGCGAGAGCCTCGCGCAGGCCGCGCTGCTGGTGCTGGTGGTGGCGTTCTTGCAGTGGAAACCGCGCGGCCTGTTTCCCACCGAGTCCCGCGCTCTGGAGGACGCATGACCCGCCCGGAGACGGCTTACCGCACTTCCATGCTCGCGCTGGTCGTCCTCACGGCGCTGCTCCTGCTCACTCCCTTTGTGCTCGGGGGGTACGCGCTGACGCTGCTCGGGCGCGTGCTGGCGCTGGCGCTCGCCGCGCTGGGCGTGTGCGTGGTGTGGGGCCGCGCCGGCATCCTCAGCCTGGGCCAGGGCCTGTTTTTCGGGCTGGGGGGCTACGCCCTCGCCATGCACCTCAAGCTCGCGGCGACGCCCAAAGGCGAACTGCCCGACTTCATGCTCTACAACGGCGTCGAGAAGTTGCCCTGGTTCTGGCAGCCGTTTCACTCGGCGCCCTTCGCGCTGCTGATGGTGGTCGCGTTGCCGGGGCTCGCCGCCTTTCTCATCGGCTGGCTGATGTTCCGGCGGCGCATCACGGGGGTATTCGTGTCCATCATTACGCAGGCGCTGGTGCTCGCCTTCGTGACCTGGCTCAGCGGCGCCCAGGGGCTGACGAGCGGCACGAACGGCATCACCGACTTTCAGACGTTTCTGGGGCTGAACATGCGCAGCGACGCCTTTGCGCGGGGGCTGTACTGGGCGACGGTGCTGCTGCTCGCGCTGAGCCTGGCGGGAACGGCCTGGCTGCTGCGGACCCCTTTCGGCTCGCTGCTCACCGCCGTGCGCGACAACGAAAACCGCACCCGCTTTCTGGGCTACAACCCGGCGGCGTTCAAGGTGGCGGCCTTCGTGCTCGGCGGCGTGCTCTCGGGGCTGTCGGGGGCGCTGTACACCCTGCACCTCGGCACGATTTCGCCCGCGATGATCGGCGTCGCCTTTTCCATCGAACTCGTCGTGTGGGTCGCTCTCGGCGGGCGGGCCAGCCTGTGGGGCGCGGCGGGCGGCCTGGTGCTGGGTGAACTTGCCAAAGACCGCATTTCGAGCGCCGCCCCCGACGCTTGGCTGTATGTCATGGGCGGACTGTTTGTCGGCGTGGTGATGTTCCTGCCGCAGGGGGTGGCGGGGCTGCTCACTCGCCGCCGGACGCCGGTTCCTCTCCCTGCGCCCGAACTGCGCGAGGTGCGCGATGTCGCCTGAGCTGCTCGAGGTGCGCGGCGTGACAGTGTCTTTCGGCGGCTTCAAGGCGCTGCAAGACCTCTCGCTCTCGGTGCAGCCGGGCAGCCTGCGGGTGCTGATCGGCCCCAACGGCGCGGGCAAAAGCACCCTGCTCGACACCATTATCGGCAAGGTGCGCCCGGCGGCGGGCGAGGTGTATTTCCGGGGAGAAAAGATTTCTGGCCTGCCCGAACACCTGATCGCTCGCCGGGGCATCTGCCGCAAGTTTCAGGCGCCGGGGGTGCTCGACGGCCTGAGTGTCCGTGACAACCTGCGGCTGGCCGTGCGCGCCGACAAGGGGGTGCTGGCCAGCTTTTCCCCCCGGCGACGGCAGGAGGAAGAAGCCCGAACCGACGAACTGCTGGCCCTGACCGGCCTGGGTGAACGTCAGGACGTGATGGCGAGCGAACTCGCGCACGGCGAAAAACAATGGCTGGAAATCGGCATGGTGGTGGCGGGCCGGCCCGCCCTGCTGCTGCTCGACGAACCCACCGCCGGCATGACGGCCCAGGAGACGGCGCAGACCGCCGAGCTGATTCGCTCGCTGGCCGGCAAACACGCGGTGCTCGTCATTGACCACGACATGCAGTTTGTCGAGTTGCTCGCCGCTCCCGTCACGGTGCTGCACCAGGGGCAGGTGTTCCGGGAAGGCGACCTCGACCACCTGAGAAATGACCCCGACGTGATGGAAATCTACCTGGGCCGTCCCCGAGAAGCGGCGGATTAGAGCCTTTGACAAAAAGATGGCACAGCTTTTTGGCGAGCGAAGCGAGTACAAAACACGGAGCAGGACGAAGAATGCAGCGGGTGGCGGTGCTGTTTGGACACCCGCGTAATTCGGAGAACTGCTCTAAGAATAAGAAGGAGAAGACATGCTCAAGCTCGAACACGTCAGCGCCGCTTACGGCCAAAGCCCGGTGCTGTTCGACATCGACCTGGAAGTGCGCGACGCCGAGGCGGTGGCATTGATCGGGCGCAACGGCGTCGGCAAATCCACCCTGCTGCGAACCATCAGTGGCCTGCACCCGGTCACGGCGGGTGGGGTCCGGCTGGGCGGCGAGGCCGTCGAACACGCACCGGCTTTTGCCCGCGCCCGCGCCGGGCTGGCCTACGTGCCGCAGGGCCGGGGCCTGTTTTCCCACCTGACCGTCGAGGAAAACCTGCTTATGGGCCTCTCGGCGCTCGGCGGGCGGCCCGCGACGAAAAAGGAGATTCCTCCTCTGGTGTACGACCTTTTTCCCATTTGCCACGACATGCGGGCCCGCAAGGCCGGCAACCTGTCGGGCGGGCAACAGCAGCAGGTCGCCATCGGGCGCGCGCTGGTCACCCGGCCCGCCTACCTGCTGCTCGATGAGCCCACCGAGGGCATTCAGCCGAGCATCGTGCAGGACATCGAGGCCGCACTGGGCCGCATCCGCGCCGAGTTGCGGGTGGCGGTCTTGCTGGTCGAGCAGTACCTCGATTTCGCCTGGGCCTTTGCCGACCGCTATTACGTGCTGCAACGCGGGCGCGTGGTCGAAAGCGGCCTGACTGCCGACGTGCAGCCGAGTGCGGTGCAGCGTTACCTGAGCGTGTAGGTTAAAGCACCGAGTGGCCGTTCTGACACTGCAAAGTCAGGACGGCCATGATGTGTCTCTGGAGAAACCAATGTTACCGAGAAGTCCGACTTTTAAAGCAGGTTTGTCATTCCCCGAGCATCTGCGATAAGGTACCGGCCAACTTCAAGTTCAGCTCACGTCTCTCATAGAATAGACGTGCAGGAGGTCGTATGCGCTTTACTCTTTCCGTCCTGTCCCTGACCTCTGTCTTGCTGCTCAGTGGATGCGGCCTGCTCAGTACCCCGAGCGATCCCAACGCGCTGACCGTTCAAACGGCCCAGGGCAATGTGAATCTCAGTGGAAAAAACGTCGTCGTGGTCAGCAAGGACACTCGCTCACCCGAAGGCGCTGCCATTTGGGCCGGCGACCTCAGCAAATTGCAGGGCGGCCCAGCAGACGTGACTTATCTGCTGCTCCCAGGAGGCGCAACTGCAACTGAGATTCAGGCCCGCGCTGACGAACTGCGCACCGCCGTCACGTCGGCGGGGCTGAGTGGCGTCAATGTGGTCGTGGCAAGTGCGCCGCCTGCCCCAGATTCGGCGCTCGGCAAATTGCTCGACCAGTGGGGCACGGACCTGCGCGACGTGAAAACGAGCTGGAATGGCGGCAGCTTGCAAGTCATCGCGCTCGGCGATTCGGGCATCGGCAAAAGCTTTACGGGCACGGTGGCCCTCGATGCTGTTCTGTACGGCAACGATGCCTGCGGTGACAAGGCACCTGTCAACGACGTAGCGGGCAAGGCAGCGGTTATCCTGCGCGGCACCTGCGGCTTTACCGACAAGGTCAAGGCCGCTACCAAGCGCGGCGCGGCGGCAGTTCTGCTCATCAACAACGACAGTCCTCTGGGCGTCATCCGGGGCGCCTGCGACGACACCTGTAAGTCGGCTATCCTCGCCCTACTGCCCAACAAGGAAGGCACTCAGCTCGTCGGCGCCCTGCAAAGCGGCAAGACGGCGCGGGTGGAAGTGACCAACCTGCGCGTGTTACCCAGCGTCCTGCGTATCTCGCCCGACGGCACCGCAACCGATACTGGTCCGATTCCCTACGTGTTTAATTCCTACCTCGAAGAGGACGGAGTTAAGCCGGTGGACCCTTTCTCTTCAGTGCGCAAGGAAGGCGAGTACCTGAGTTGGGAAACGGCACTCAAAACCCGCCTCCAGAACGAGGACAAGAGCGGCAAAGTTACAGTTGTACCCGTCTTCAAGAGCCAGTTGGCCAAAGACCCCAGCTGGCGCAAAGAAATGATCTACGCCGACGTGACCTTGCCCGCCAACTTTGCGCAGTTCGACACCCTAGAACTTGACCGTGCCCTGGCCTGCGACGCTGCGCGCAAATCGGCCTGTCCTCCCTGGGACTACGAAACGAACCTCTATATTTGTGATCCTCTCGACCTCACCAAGTGCAATCAGGAACTTGCCCGTGACATCACGCCCTACTGGAACAGTGGCCGTTGGGTCACCGACATTAGTCCGCTGCTCGCCGTACTGCGCGAAAAGGCGGTGAACGGCAAGGTGCGCCTCGCTTACTGGACGGTGCAGCCTTACAAGGTGACGATGAATCTGCGCTTCCAGAACAAAGGCAATGCCCTGATTCCCGTCTGGGCCGCGCCACTCAAGTTCGGCGGGGCTTTCGGGGACGGGGCTTATAACACCCGGCAGGCCCCAGTAACCTTCGAGCGCCCGGCCTGGGCCAAGAAAGTCGAGTTCTCGACGCTGGTCACGGGACACGGCTTCAACGATTCCAAGAGCTGCGCTGAGTTCTGCAATACCGTTCACCACGTCACCGTGAACGGCAACGACTTCACGCTGAGCAGCCCGGTGACCGACAATCCGCTGGGATGCTTTGAGCAGGTCAAGGATGGAGTGGTACCCAACCAGTCCGGCACCTGGGTCTACGGGCGCAACAACTGGTGTCCCGGCCAGGGCGTCAAGCTGTGGAACAGCGACCTCAGCGCCGCCGCGACAGGTCCTGGACCTCATACCCTGACTTATAAGGCGCTGGTCGACGGCCAGGACCACTTATCCAAGCTCGAAGACGGCGCCGAGCGTGACGCCAGCATTCACATGACAAGCTGGCTGGTCTATTACGCCGAGCGTGGCGCGGCTCTGCCGAGCAAACCGAACGTCAAGCAGTAGATTGATTGGCCACCGGTAGGACCGGCCCGGCACTCCCTCCCGGCAGAGCGCACCCTGCCGGGAGCTGTCATGCCCAGTCGCCTCGCTCCCCTCACCCGTCTCAGCAAACCGGTCAGTCCCACAGGGACAAAAACTCTAGACTGAAGAATGTCAGCTTATTTGCACCGGGCGGGCGGCACCCCGCGTCCAGGACGCTGCCCTTGACGGCCTACCTCATCTCCGCCGCCACCGCCGTGCCCGGCACCGCTTATCCCCAGACCCTGATTCGTGACCTGCTTCGGGCGCAGCCGCAAATGGACCGGCTGGCACAGCGGCTCATTCCCAGTGCCTTCAATGCCTCGGGCATCGACACCCGCTACAGCGTAATTCCCGATTACCTGGGCGCGGGCGGCCCCTTTTTCGACGCCGTGAGCGGGCAGATGCTCTCGCCGGGCACCGGCCTACGCAACGAGGTCTACACCCGCGAGGTCACGCCACTGTTTATCGATGCCGGGCGGCGGGCACTGGAGGGCAGCGGACTGGCGCCGGAGGACATCACCCATGTCGTCACGGTGTCGTGCACGGGCTTTTTCGCGCCCGGCCCCGATTATCTGGTGGTGCGGGCGCTGGGCCTGCCCGCCACGACCCAGCGCTTTCACGTCGGGTTCATGGGCTGCTACGCGGCGTTTCCGGCGCTGCGGATGGCGCGGGCCTTTTGCGACGCCGACCCGCAAGCCAACGTGCTCGTCATCTGCGCCGAGCTCTGCACCCTGCACGTCAAGGTGTCGCCTGACCCCGACGATATCGTGTCCAGCGCGGTCTTTGCCGACGGCGCGGCGGCGGTGGTGGTGAGTGCTCAGCCTCCCGTCACGGGTCGGACGGCGCTGCGCTTCGACGCCTTCGAGACGGCGCTCACCCCGCCCGACCAGGGCGAAAAGGACATGGCGTGGACGATTGGCGACCAGGGCTACCAGATGGTCTTGAGCAGCTACGTGCCGCGCCTGATCGAAACCCACCTGCACGGCGCGGTGGGGCCGCTGCTGCACACGCTGCCGGGCGAACTCGCGCAGGCGGGCGAGCACATCGAGCACTGGGCGGTGCACCCCGGTGGGCGCAGCATTCTGGACAAGGTGGAAGGCAGCCTGGGCCTCAGCGAAACGCAGATGCACGCCTCGCGTGAGGAGCTGAGGCGCTACGGCAACATGAGCAGCGCGACGGTGCTGTTTATTCTGCGTGACCTGCTGGAAGAGGTCAGGGACGGCGAACGGGTCTGCGCGATGGCCTTCGGGCCGGGCCTGACGGTGGAATCGGGGCTGATGACCGCGGTGGGGGCGAGTGAATAGGACTTGGCCCGATTTCAGTCGCCGTGAGCAGAACGTCCCGGAGCTGATGGACGACCCGGCGTGCGACCTGCGCCAGCTTGAGCGCACCTACGCGCAGTTCGAGCAGGTCAACGCGCTGGTTTCGGGCTGGGAAGTGGTCTACCGGCGCGAGCTGCGGCCCCGGCTGCGGCGGGACCGGGCCATGACGCTGCTCGACATCGGCTGCGGTGGGGGCGACCTGGCGCGGCAATTGCTTCGCTGGGCGGCGCGGGACGGCTTTTCCCTGCGGGTGCTGGGCATCGACGCCGACGAGCGGGCCATTCACTACGCCCAGGCGCAGCCGCCGCGCTCCGGCCTGAGCTTCCGGGCCGCGCTGAGCGGGGAGCTGCTGCGTGGGGGCGAGCGCTTCGACTTCATCGTTTCCAACCACGTGCTGCACCACCTTACCGACGCCGAGGTGCCGGAGCTGCTGCGCGACTGCGAGGGTCTGTGCCGGGGCGTCACGCTGCACAGCGACATCGAGCGGCACCCGCTGGCCTACGCGGGCTTTGCGCTGCTCGCCGCGCCGCTGTTCCGCGACTCGTTCATCCTTTATGACGGCACGCTTTCCGTGCGCCGCAGCTTCCGGGAGGACGAACTGCGGCGCCTTGCCCCGGCGGGCTGGCAGGTCACGCGGCCCTTTCCGTTCCGGCTGCTGCTGAAACATGAGGCCGGGCGTGCTTGACGTGCTGGTGGTGGGCGGCGGGCCGGTGGGGACATTTCTGGGAGCGCTGCTGGCAAAAAGCGGCCTGAGCGTGCAGGTCTGCGAGCGGCGCACGGCACCCTGGGAACATTCCCGCGCCATCGGGCTTCACCCACCGGCTCTGCGGGCGTTCGAGTCCATCGGCCTGACCCCGGCCATCGTGGAGGCCGCCGTCAAAATCCGGCGCGGGCTGGTCATCGGGGAGACGGGCGTGCTCGGCGAACTGCCGATGACCGGGGCGGGACGGGATTACCCGTTCATCCTGGCGCTGCCGCAGGTGGAAACCGAGCGGCGGCTCTGGGAGCGCCTGGACGACCTCGCCCCGGACGCCCTGCGGCGCGGCTGCGAGGTGCGCGAGGTGCGTGACCTGGGAGGCCACTGCGAGGTCACGGTCACCCAGGACGGACGCGAGGAGCGCCTGAGTGCCCGCTTCGTCGTGGCGGCGGACGGCTGGCGCTCGGCGGTGCGGACGGCGGCGGGAATCGGGTTTCACGGCGGCCCCTACCCCGACCCCTACCTGATGGGCGATTTTCCCGACACCACACCCTTCGGCGACGACGCTGTGGTGTTCATCAAGCCGGGCGGCGTGGTGGAATGTTTTCCGCTGCCGGGCCGCCTGCGACGCTGGGTGGTGCATCTCGGTCAAGCTCTGGCTGACCCGCTGCCTGAGGACCTCACCCGCATCATCCGCGAGCGCACCGGCCTGCCGGTTCCGACCTCCGAATGCCGGATGCTCAGCGCCTTCGGGGTGCAGCGCTTTCAAGCGGCGCGAATGTGGCAGGGCCGGCTGCTGCTCGTCGGCGACGCCGCGCATGTGGTCAGCCCCATCGGCGGGCAGGGCATGACGCTCGGGTGGCTGGACGCCCTGGCCCTCGCGCCGCTGCTCACGCGGGCGTGCCGGGGAGACACCGTGACTGACCGCGACTGGCACGCCTTCGAGCGCCGCCGCCTGCGGTCCAGTGCGCTCGCCAGCCGGCAGGCCGAGCTGAACATGGCGGCGGGGCGCCCGGCCCGGGGTGGGCTGACCCAGCCGCTGCGCGAGGCGCTGCTCGCCGGCCTGCTGAAGTCGCCCGCACAACCGCTGCTCGCCGCAACATTCACCATGCGCTGGCTGTGAGAAAGTCATCCTGATGCGCATCCTCATCGCCTCGCAGCCCATCGCCGGACACGTGTTGCCGCTCCGGGAAATCGCCCGCGAACTCGCCCGGCGCGGCCACGAGCTGCGCTGGTACACCGGGCGCAAGTTCCGGCCCCAGGTCGAAGCGGCAGGCGCCGTGTGGGAGGGCTTCGTCCACGCCCGCGACTACGACGACGCGAATTTCGACGCCGCCTTCCCTGGCCGCAGTGCCCGGCGCGGGCTGGCGCAACTGCTGTTCGACCTGCGGCACGTCTTCGTGGGGCAGATGGAAGGGCAGTTTTACGACCTGCGCGACCTCGAGCGGCGCTGGCGACCCGACGTGGTGCTGGCCGACCAGACGGTGGGCGCGGCGCTGCTGCGCGAGGAACTCGGCGGCCCGCCGGTGGCGCTGCTCGGCGTGTTGCCGCTGGGGATTGCCAGCCGGGACACCGCGCCTTTCGGGCTGGGCCTCGCGCCGCTGGGGGGGGCTGCCGGTCAACTCAGGAACAGGGCTTTACAAGTGCTGACTGAGCGAGTCGTGTTCCGGGGCATCTCCGCGCAGCTCGCCGACCTTTGCACGTGGCTGGGACTGCCGGCTCGTTCTTTTGCGCCGCCCGTCGCCCCCTCGCTGATGCTGCAACCGAGCGTGCCGCGCCTGGAATACCTCCGGCGTGACCTGCCGCCGCAGGTGCGCTTCATTGGACCGCTGGTGCTGCCCGCTGGCGAGTTCACGCCGCCCGCGTGGTGGAACGACATTCTGACTGCTGAGCGGCCCGTGGTCCTCGTCACGCAGGGCACGCTGGCGACCCGGCCTGAGCAACTGCTGCGCCCAGCCCTGGCCGCGCTGGCCGACGAGGACGTGCTGGTGGTGGCGGCGGGCGTGGCCCCTGAGCGCCTCGGCCCGCTGCCTGCCAATGCGCGTGCGGCGGCGTTCGTCCCCTTCACGGCGCTGCTGCCGCACGTCGCGGTGTCCCTCACCAACGGCGGGTATGGCGGCACCGTGCAGGCGCTGAGCCACGGCGTGCCGTGCGTGGTGGCGGGCCGCAGTGAGGACAAGGCCGAGGTCGCGGCGCGGGTGGCGTACAGCGGCGCGGGCCTGAACCTGGGCACGGCCACGCCTTCACCTGCCCGAATTCGTGCGGCGGTGCGGCGGGTGCTGCGCGAACCGGCCTTCCGCGAGCAGGCGGGCGAGCTGGGGCACGAGCTGCGGCAGCACGACGCGCCGCGTGAGGCGGCAGACTGGCTCGAAACCCTGGGAGGAAAGAAATGAAAAGGCGCCTGCTGCTCGCCCTGGCCCTGTGCCTGACCCCGGGGAGCGCCCATGCGCAGGGCTTTCGCGTCCTTGGCCTCAACGTCCTGCCCGGGTCGCTGCCGCCCGCCGACCTGAACGTGCTCGACGGGCTGGGCACGGCGTCCTGCCCACCGCCGGCTGGCCGCCTCGACCGGCTGCTCTCCCAGGAATTGCAGGGGCAAGGGGCCAACCTGAGCTGCGGCAACCGCTTTGAGGCGCTCATCGAATTTCCCGGCCCTGCCGCCGCGCACCCCTGGGGCAGCTACGCCGAGCTCGCCCGCCGCATTCAGGAGGCGAAAAGCAGTGTCCTGCTGGCGAACATGGTGTGGGACGAGGGCCAGGGCGCACCGGGCCAGCTTATCGCTGCCGCGCTGGCCGACTTGCGCCGCAATGTCCTGGCCCACCCCGAACAGTACCCGCAGGGCATGAGCGTGCGCGTGCTGCTCGGCAACTCGGTGCGGCCTGACCGCCCGGCAGATCCCCGCGCCAATCTGGATTACGCGGTCAAAGACCTCCTCGGCGCGGGACTCGACCTCAGCGGTCAGGCAGAGGGCGGCTGGCGGCTGGACGTGGCGAACTTCAGCTACGCCGCGCCGCACAGCCACCTCAAACTGCTGGTGCTCGACGGTGAGGAGGTCGTGGCGGGGGGCTACAACATCAGCACCCTGCACCTGTCACCAGAAGCAGGGGGCAAGGGCCTGCGCGACCTCGGGCTGGTGGTGCGCGGCCCCATCGCCCGCAACGCGGTGGCTGCGTTCTACGACACCTGGCAACTGAGCGAGCGCCTGACCTGCCCAGCGGGCACGCGCCCCGGCACCGCCCTGAGCGTGCGCCGGGCCTGTCCGCTGGGCGGCGAGAGTGCGCCCTTCACGTTGCTGTGGCCGCCCGCCGCGCCCGCCGGCACCGCCAACGTCTATTCGCTCTACCGCCGCAGCGGCGTG
This sequence comes from Deinococcus radiodurans R1 = ATCC 13939 = DSM 20539, assembly GCF_000008565.1. Classification (GTDB taxonomy): domain Bacteria; phylum Deinococcota; class Deinococci; order Deinococcales; family Deinococcaceae; genus Deinococcus; species Deinococcus radiodurans. Next base: position 357,965 of record NC_001264.1, read on the forward strand.
ACGGCTGCCGACCACGCCCTCACCGCGCTGCTGGGGGCGGCGAAGACCTCCATCGACCTGCTGCAAACCCAGGTCAGCGGCGACCTCAGTTGCGACCTCACGCTGGGCACGCCGCAGGGCTGCGACCTCGCCACGCACGGCTTCCGGCGTGGCAGGCCGTGGCCGACGCGCTGCGCCGGGGAGTCCACGTGCGGCTGGTGCTCGATCAGGCCTATCCGATGAAGTTCGAGGCCGCCGCCCTGGTCCGCAGCCTGCAAGACGCGCTGGCGGGAACCGGGGCCGCAGACCGGCTGGAAGTGCGCTGGGCCGGGCACCCGATGCACACCAAAGCCATCGTGGTGGACGGAGAAATGGCGGTCTTCGGCAGCACCAACCTGCATTTTTCCTCGTTCGGGCCGGCGGGACTGAGCGAATACACGCTGGCGACGAGTGACGCCGGGGCCATTGCCCGGATGCAAGACATCTTCGAGGGGGAGTGGAAGATGGCCCGGCCTTTCACTTTTCCCTGGTGGGCACGGTGAGGGCGGCGCCCGGCTGAACGGCTGAACTCTCGCCTACCGCGCTCCTAGAGCAGTTCTCCGAATGACGCGTGCGTCGGCAGCGGCGCCGCTGGCCGCTCCATTCTCTCCTGAGGAGCTGTACCAGTCTGCTTCGCAGCTTTGCAAGTCCGTCCTGCTCAACGTTTTGCACTCGCTCTCTGCGAGCTGTACCAGTCCGCTCGCCAAAAAGCTGTGCCATCTTTTTGTCAAATGCTCTAGTAAATCCGCGTGAGGCCCCGGCTCATGGCCGCTTTGTCCCGGCACCTATACTTGCCCACAGAAATTGCACGCAAGGAGCGCTGAATATGCTAGAGGCCAAGCTGAAACCCCACCGTGAATACCTGCTGGCGCAGTCCGCCGGCCAGAAACTCTTTCTGACCCTGACCGTGAAGCCCACCGCCGAGGCGCGGCAGGCGCGGCCCGACCTGAGCGTGGTGTTCGTGGTGGACACCTCCGGCTCCATGCGCGAGGTCGTGACCGAACCCACCGAGCGCACCGGGCGCACGACGCAGGTGGACGGTCAGGTCTACGAAGTCGTCAAGGGCGGCAAAAACAAGATGCAGCTGATGATCGAGGCGCTGCGCGGCATCGTGACCTCCACCCTGATTCGGCCGGGCGACCGCCTCGCGCTGGTCAAGTTCGACGACACCGCCGAGGTCCTTGTCCCATTCATCACCGCCAGCAATCAGGCGCAGCTCGCCGCCGCCGTGGACAAGCTCGACTGGTACTCGGGCGGCACCCACATGGGCGCGGGAATGCGCGCCGGGGCCGGCCTGCTCACGGGCGAGCGCGGCAGCCGCCGCATGGTGCTGATCAGCGACGGGCAGACCTTCGACGCGCCGCTGGTGGAAGACCAGATCGGCGCCCTGGCAGGGCTGCAAGTGCCCGTGACGGTGGTGGCCGTGGGCGACGAGGTGAACGCCGACCTGCTCACCGCCATCGCCGACCGCACGCAGGGGCAGCCGCTCGACATCGTGCCCGACACGCAAAATCCGCAGCCGCCCGCCATCCGCGCTTCCGAGTTGCCTGCCGCGCTGCTCGGCGACCTGCAAAAAGCCGCCGCCGAAGTGGTCACGGGCGTGGCCCTCTCGGTCCGCACCGTCAAAGACGTGGTCCTCGAGCGCGTCACCCGCGTGCAGCCCACCCAGACCGAGGTGGCGCTGCGGGCCGACGGGCCTCTCCCGCTCGGCAACGTGGACGCGGGCAGCGGGGCGACCTTCGTGCTGGAGTTCACCCTGCCTGCCCGCCCGGCGACCAAGATGCGGCTCGCGCAGCTCGGCCTGACCTACGAGGTGCCCGGCGCGAACTACCGGGGCGAGATTCCCCCGCTCGACGTGGTGGTGGAATTTACCGGCGAGGAAGCCCTGGCCGCCCGGATAGACCCCGAGGTCATGGGCTGGGTGCAGCAGCGCAACATCGAGGGGCTGGTCGCGCAGGCCACCCGCGAGGCGAACCAGAACCCCGAACAGGCGGCCAAGACGCTTGAGCAGGCCCGCGCCATGACCCAGCGCCTCGGCAACGGCGCCATGACGCAGGCACTCGACCGCGCCATCGGCGAACTCGGCAGCTCCAAGACCATCAGCCTCGGCACCGCCAAGACGCTCAAAATCGGCGCCAAGACCCAGACCCTCAGCAGCGACGCCGCCCTGCCGTCCGATGAGGACATCCGCCGCATGACCGGAGCCTGAAGCGGGTGACGGCCCCCCAGACCTGTCCTTTTTGCGGTTCGCCCGCCGCGCCGACCGATACGGTGTGCCATGTCTGCGGCGCGGCGCTGGGCCGGGGCGGGGCCACCGCGCTGCTCACGCTGCCGCCCGGCACCACGTTGCAGGGCGGGCAGTACGTGCTCGACCGGGTGCTCGGGCAGGGCGGCTTCGGCATCACCTACGACGCCCGCGACACCCGGCTGGGGATGCGGGTCGCCGTCAAGGAACTGTTCGTGGACGGGTCCACCCGGCGCGGCCTGAACGTGATTCCGCCGCTCAGCCAGGGCGCGGAGGTGTTCGCGGCCACCCGGCGCGGCTTTCTGGAAGAGGCGCAGGTGCTCGCCCGCTTTGGCGACCCCAGCATCGTGCGGGTGCTCAATTACTTTGAGGAGAACGGCACCGCGTACCTCGTCATGGAGTTTCTGGAAGGCGAAACGCTCGGCGAGGCCATTCAGAAGCGGGGGCCGCTCCCGCCGCTCATCGCCGCGCAGGTGGCCGACTCGGTGGCGCACGCGCTCGAGGTCGTGCACGCCGCCGGGCTGCTCCACCGCGACATCAAGCCCGACAATATTTTTCTGCACCACTCGGGCCGCATCATTTTGATTGACTTCGGCTCGGTGCGCGCCTTCGACAGCGGCAAGACGGTGGCGCATACCCGGCTGGTCACGCCCGGCTACGCGCCGCTGGAGCAGTACAGCAGCGCCGCCAAGTTCGGGCCGTACACCGACCTCTACGCGCTCGGGGCGACCCTGTTTCACGCCCTGACCGGCCAGATGCCGCCCGCCGCTACCGACCTCTCGCTCGGCACGCCGCTGCCGCCGCTGCCCCCCGGAACCCCGCCCAACCTGCGTGAAGCGGTGCTGAGCTGCATGGCGCCGCGCATCGAAAACCGGCCTCAGAGTGCTCAGGCCCTGCGGCGGATTCTGCGCGGAGAGGGAACGGTGACGGTCACGGCGGCGCCCGCCGCTGCGCCGGCTCCACAGCCCCAATCTCAGCCGGTGCGTCCAAGTCCAGCGCCTACTCCGACTCCGATGCCCAACCCGCAAACGGACCGGGAGGTGGAAAAACGGCTCCGGGAGCTGGAAAAAGAAGTCCGCAAGGAGGCGCGGAGGCAGTCCCGGCGCCCTGCACCGGCACCCGCTCCCATTCCCATCCCTGCGCCAGCGCCCCAGCGCCCTGCGCCCCCTCCCACCCCCTTTCCTGGCCCCAGGCGCCCCGCCGCGCCCCGTGACGGAACGCTGGGGCGGCGGCTGGTCGTGGTCGCCATCACTGTGCTCAGCGCCTTGAGTGGCGGCATACTCATGGCGCAGACGCCGGCCTGGCAAATCATTTCTCCACCTGAACTCAGTGTGATGGCGGGCGCCGGGATCGGAGCCCTCGCCGGGCTGGCGCTCGGGCAGTTGCTGTGGTGGGCGTTGCCGGTGGCGCTGCCCATCTTCGCGGCGGCGATTACCTCCAGCGTATGTCAAAACCTTGGCTATAGGCCGCCCACTGTGATTGCCGCGAGCGTCGCCGCTATCGTGGTCTCGCTCATTCTGATGCGGCTGATTCGGCGCATCTAGAGCAGTTCTCCGAATTACGCGTGCGTCGGAACAGCACCGCCACTCGCTCCATTCTCCGCTTCGCGGCTTTGCAAGTCCGTCCTGCTCAGTCTTTTGTACTCGCTCTCTGCGAGCTGTACCAGTCCGCTCGCCAACAAGCTGTGCCATCTTTTTGTCAAATCCTCTAAACGCACACCCTGACTTTCCCCCTTCACTCAGCCCCAGGAGGCCTCCCATGAGCATCACCTGCGAAGTTTGCGGCACCGTCAACCCCACCGGCACCCAGTTCTGCGAAGGCTGCGGTGTGGAGCTCAAAGCCAGCACCGCGACCAGCGACACGACCGCTCAGGCGGCGGCCCCGGAGGCGTCGGCCATGACGACGAACGACGCTACCGTCAGCCAGCCCGACCTCGGGGCGCCCAACATTCCCCCTGCCCCCAGCATTCCCGACGCCCCGGTGATGCCCGCACCGGCGCTGGACTCGCAGGCGAGCGTGCCGAGCGGCCTGGAAGCGCCCGCGACCGACAGCGCGACTGGGGACAACACGACGAACGAAACGGTACCGGCAGCGCCCACCGCGACCCCGGTGATGGACGAGTCGGTGCCCGCCGACACTGGCGCCAACGAGGTGGAAGCCGCCCCCACTGGTACTGAATCCGAGCCGGCCCCTACCGTCAACCCTGACCTGACGAGCACCGCCGACGCCCCGCTGACCGACGCCGCCGTGAGCGCCAATGCCCCTGAGATGTCCAACCCCGAAGCGGCGGCGATGGAGACGGCAACGACCGAAACTCCTGCTGTGGCTGCCGCTCCCACCGCTTCGGGCACCCCCCGCACCGGCGAGGCCAAACTGGGCATCAAGAAGTTCGGCAGCGCGACCGGCGACTTTATTCCGCTGCAAGGTGAGCGGCTGATGGTCGGGCGCTTCGATGCGTCGAGCGGCCCGGTGGACATCGACCTCTCCTCGCTGCCGGGCGCCGAGCACATCTCGCGTCACCACGCCGAGCTCTACCGCGAGGGCAGCCAGTGGTTCGTGCGCGACCTCGGCTCCACCAACGGCGTGTTCGTGCGCAAGGGCGGCCAGAGTGCCTTCTCACCGCGCTTGCAGGAGCCCACGGCGCTGTCGGACGGCGACGAACTCGCCTTCGGCAACCTGATGCTCACCTTCCACCAGGACTGACGTGAACGAGAACCACCCGCGCATTGACATCCAGTTCGGCGACGACGCGAGTGGGGCGGCCCCTGAGCCTGCTCCCCCGGCCCCGGAAGGCGCCCCGCCCAGCGAATTGCCGCAGACCCTGGTGGTGAGCGCCGACCCGGACGCCACGCCCGAGGCTTCCGCGACCGAGGCGGACGAAGCCTTTACCCCCGAGGAAAAGGCCATCAACCGCTTCGAGAGCGAGAGCCCGGCGCCTGACCCCGAGGAGTTGGAAGAGCTGGCGCAGGAAACGGACGCCGCTGAAGTTCCCGCCGAGGAACCGGCAGAAGCGGCCCAGCCGACTGAGCCTGCCGCCGCCGCGCCCGCCGAGGAACCCGCGCCCGTCACCGCTCCGCAGGCCGGCGTCACCAACGACCTCGAAGAGCAGGTCTACGAACCCAGCGTGCCGGCGCAGGGGCCGCAGCCCGGCGACGTGCTGGGCGAGTGGACGCTGCAAGACGACCTCGGGCGCGGCTGGTTCACCGCCCGGTCGAGCGGCGAGCAGACGGAGGGGGAAACGCAGCCCCAACTCGTCTACGTCCGCCCCGACCCGCAGTGGGCCACGCTGCGCCCGCACCGCCTGCTGCCGCGCACCCGGCAGGCCGGTGAGGTGCAGGTGGTCGAGCCGGTGAGCGGCGAGGAGCTGCCCGCGACCCTGCCCACTCCGCAGGCGCTGGCTTCCCTCGGCGACCTCGCCCGGCTGCTGTTCGCGCTGGAAAAGCAGGGCTACGCGCTGACCGACCTCGACCCGCAGCAGCTCGTGCGGGGGGAGGGCGGCCTGAAACTGCGCCAGCCTCCCCGCGTGGTGCGGCTGGGCGAACCCGATCCTGGTGCCCTGCGCGACGGCTTGACGGCGCCCGAAGTGCTCGCGGGGCAAGCGGCAGACGGAGCGGCGGGCGTGTACCTGCTCGGCGCGCTGCTCTACCGCTGGCTGACCGGGGAGACGCCCCCACCCGGTGGTCCCTCTCTCATCGAACTCGGTAGCCTCAAGGTGCCGGGCGTGCCGCAACTGCTCGCGGGGATGCTCTCCCCCGCGCCGGTCAGGACGCGCCCGCAGGAGCTGCTCACGGCTCTGACCCGGCTCAACGCCGCGCCGCTGCCCATCTACCGGGTGGCCGCCCGCACCACGGTGGGCCTCAACCCCGACCGCCCGGCCAACGAAGACTCCTACGGCTACTGGCAATATCAAATGGAAGCCGACGCCGAGGAAACCCTCGTCCTGCGGGCCTGCGTCTGCGACGGCATGGGCGGCATGGCGGCGGGCGAGGTGGCGAGTCAGGCGGCGGTGCAGGCCTTCCTGAACTCCGACAAGACGGACCTTCCCGGACAGGTCTGGGACGCCAACGCGGCGGTGCTCACGGCCATGAACGGGCGCGACGGCGGCTGCACCATCAGCGGCGTGGAGCTGCGCGGCACCAAGCTGCAACTCGGGCATGTGGGCGACACCCGCGCTTACCTCCGCATGGACGGCGAGGTGCGGCAGCTCACGCAGGACCACTCCTTCGTCGCGGCGATGGTCGCGAGCGGCCAGATGACGCCCGAGGAAGCGCAGGTCAGCCCCGAACGCAACAAGGTGCTGCGCTCGCTCGGGAGCCTGCGCCAGCCACAGCCCGACTATGTGCAGACGCTCGCCGAGCCGCTGGAACTGCCGGTGGGCAGCCGCGTGTTGATCGTCACCGATGGCGTGTGGGGCGAGGTGGAACCGGCTACCTTGAACGAACTGCTGCTCGGAGAAAGCGACCCGCAGGCGCTGGCCGACCGGCTGGTGCAGCTTTCGCTGGACGCCGGGGCGCCCGACAACGCCACCGCGCTGGTGATCGAGAGAACGGCGTGAGGGACTTCGCCGCGCGTGTCGAGTCAGGGAGAGGCCACCCGTGAACTGCCCCACCTGCGGCTCGCCCGTTCCGGCGGGCGCGACCAACTGCCCGGTCTGCGGCTCGCCGCTGGGGGGCAACAGCCAGACATTGCCGCCCGGCACCACGTTGCAGGGCGGCAAGTACCGGCTGGAGCAGGTGCTGGGGCAGGGCGGCTTCGGCATCACCTACCTCGGCAGCCAGACACAGCTCGGGGCGCGGGTCGCCATCAAGGAACTGTTCCCGAGCGGCTCTACCCGGCAAAGCGGCCAGTACGTGCTGCCGCCTGCGGGCACCGACCCGGCGGGCTGGGCGCAGGCCAAGCAGGACTTCACGGCGGAGGGCCGCACCGTCGCCCGCTTCAACCACCCCGACATCGTGCGGGTCATGGACCTGTTTGAGGAAAACGGGACCGCCTACCTCGTCATGGAGTTTCTGGAGGGGCAGACCCTCGGCAGCGCGATTGAAAAGCGCGGGCCGCTGCCCCCGGACGAAGTGGTCAACATCGCCAAACGCGTCCTCGGCGCCCTGAGCGTGGTCCACAGCGCGGGGATGCTGCACCGCGACATCAAGCCCGACAACATCTATCTCGACAAGGCGGGGCGCACCGTCCTGATTGACTTCGGCTCGGCGCGCACCTTCGCGGCGGGGCAGACGGTGAGTCACACCCGGCTGGTCACGCCCGGCTACGCGCCGCTGGAGCAGTACAGCGGTTCGGCCAAATTCGGACCGTACACCGACATCTACGCACTCGGGGCGACCCTCTACCACGCCCTGACCGGCCACCCGCCCACCCCCGCCACCGACCGGACGATGGGGACGCCGCTTGCGCCGCTGCCGCCGAACACACCCCCGGCGCTGCGCGAGGCGATTGAGCGCAGCCTCGCCATCAAAATCAACGAGCGCCCGCAAAGCACGCAGGAAGTGCTGGCGCTGCTCAATCAGGTGTCGGTGGCGCCTCAATCTGCGCCCGCTGCCCCGGCGCCCCGGCCTACGCCCCCGCAGCGCAACCAGACCTTTCCCCCTGCCCCGCAGCCGACGCCCCAGCGGCAGCCGCAGCGCCCACCTCAGCCCGTACCCCAGCCGCCAGCCCAGCGGCGCCGGGGGCCGGGGTGTGGGTGCCTGTTTCCGCTGCTCCTCCTCGGCGGTCTCGCGCTGTACGGGATGAACGTGCTCGGGCCGCTGCTGTCGCCCTCTCAGACAGAGACTACCACCACCAGCGAGCAGACCCAGCCCGAGCCACCTGCCCAGACGCCGACCACACCTACCGAAGACCCCACCATCCCCCAGGCGCCCGGTACCACCGATTCGGGGCAAGACTGGCAAAGCGGCGACTCCATTGATCTGGGCTTGCCCGGCAGCAACGGGGAAACGCCCGCCCAGACCGACAATACGGCAACGCCTGAAACCACCACTCAGGGCAACGCGGGCACTGAAACAAATCCCACCACAACTCCGGAGACGAACACCAGCACTGCGCCGACCAGCGGCGAACTCGTCGTCACCGCACCGAACGTCACCCTGCGCTCGGCGGCGGACGCGGCGGCAAATAGCCTCGGAACGCTGGCGGCGGGCAGCACCGTGCAGATTCTCCAGACGCAGGACGGCTGGTACGAGGTGCAGACGACGAGCGGACAGCGCGGGTGGGTGGGCACGGACGCGGCCCTGCCGCCTGTCAGCGCCGAAGCCCTGAAAGCATTGCAGACGGCGGCGGGACAGGGCGGCGACGTGCAGCTCTCCCCCGGCGTCTACCGCCTTCAGGAGCCGCTGGTGCTCTCGCAGGATGCCCACCTGACCGGGGCCGGGCGTGACCGCACCTGGATCACCTCGGCGGCGGGGAACGCCGTACTTACCACGCGCGGCAACGTCTCTCTGCAAGGCGTCACCGTGGGGTGGACGGGACAGACGCCGGGCGGAGCGCTGCTGGCCGAGGGCGGCACCGTCACTCTGCGCGACGCCCGGCTGACTGGCGGTGTGCGCGACGAGACGCGCAACGAGTCCGGCAGCGGCTTACAGCTTTCGCAGGGCGCGCAGGGCGACGTGCAGGGCAGCGACCTCGTTGGCAACGCTTACGGCGCGTCTGTCAGTGATACAGCGCAGCTCAAGCTGAAAGACAGCACCCTGAGCGACAACTCGCTCGGCGGGGCCATCTTTCTGGACAGCTCGGGCGGCGAGGTGCGCGGCAGCACGCTGGAGCGCAACGGCGGCGACGGTCTGACGGTGCGGCACACGGCGGCCCCGGTCATTGTGGACAGCGAGCTGCGCGACAACGGCGAGCGCGGCCTGAGTGTGGAAGGTCAGGCCAAACCAACCGTCAAGCGCGTGACCGCCAGCGGCAACACACTGCAAGGCATCGGCGTGCAGGACGACGCGCAGCCGCAGCTCAGCAACAACAAGCTGACGGGGAATGGGCAAGAAGGCCTGACCTACGCCGACCGCGCCGGAGGCCGCGCCAGCGAGAACGAGCTGAGCGGCAATCAGGTCGGCATCGCCGTGCAGGGCAGCGCCGCGCCGGAGCTGCGGACGAACATCATCCGCGACAGCCGCGACGCGGGCCTGAGCTACGCCGGGCAAGCGGGCGGCACGGCAAGAGGCAACACCATCACCGGCAGCGCCAAACCCGGCATCTCGCTGTGGGGCGAAGCGCAGCCCACCCTCAGCAGCAACGTGATTCAGGGCGGCGCCCAGAGTGGCATCGTCTTTGCCGAACACGCGGGCGGCACCCTGGACAGCAACGAAGTCCTCGGCAACGCGCTCAGCGGCCTGGTCGTCAGGGACACGGCGGCGCCCGAGGTGCGCGGCAACACCTTCCAGGACAACGGCAAGGCGGCCATGGTCTACGAAGGCGAGGCGGGAGGCCGGGTCAGCGGCAACACCTGCCAGGGCAACGGCAGCGACGTGATCGAGCTGCACCTGACCAGCGTGCTCGCCGGGCCGGACCTCTCCGGGGCGAGCTGCGCGGTACAGACGCAGGGAAACTGGTAACTCTTCCCGCGTGGCGCAGGCCCCCAGGCCCTCAGCGGTGGGGGCCTGTTTCCTGCATGTCGCCCACCAGCGCTGTGAAGTTGAGCACAGTGGCCGCCCGTTCGTGTGGGCGGCACAGCAGCGTGAGGTCCACAGTGGGCACCGGGGGCCGCAGCTCCAGATACTCGCAGCCCTCCAGATTCAGGCGCCGCATCGCGTCGGGGACCAGCGACACGCCAAGCCCGGCGGCAACGAGGCTGACGATGGAGAGCATCTGCGGCGCGAGCTGCCCCAGCCGGGGCTCAAAGCCGGCGGCGCGGCACGCCTGCCACACGGTGTCGTAGATGAGCGGGCCGAATTCGCGCGGCGTGGTGATGAACGTCTCGTCGCGCAGCCGTTCCAGCGGCAGAGGCCGGGTCTGCGCCGCCGGGTGTCCGCGCGGCACCACCGCCACCATCGGTTCGCGGGCGACCAGGGTCAGCGTGAGGTCGCCGAGGTGCTGCGGCAGCGGGCGGGCGAGCACGGCGTCGAGCTGGTGCGAACGCAATTCATCGAGCAGGGTGACGGTGTTTTTCTCGGTCAGCGTCAGCCGCACGTCGGGGTACAGGTCGCGGTAGCGGCGCAGCAGCCCCTGCACCTGCGGGTTGATGCTCGCCGCGCCGGTAAAGCCCACCCGCAGTTCGCCCGTTTCACCGCGCCCGGCCCGCCGCGCTTCGTGGGTGGCGCCCTCCACCTGCGCCGGAATGGACTGCACCAGCCGCAAAAAGGTGTGCCCGGCCTCGGTGAGTTCCACCCCACGCGGTACGCGGTGAAACAGCGGCGTGCCGATTTCGCGCTCCAGCTCGCGGATTTGCTGACTGAGCGGCGGCTGCTGAATGCCCAGCCGGGCGGCGGCGCGGGTCACGTTGCGCTCGTCCGCCACCGCCAGGAAGTAACGCAGGTGCCGCAGCTCCATAGGAATACACACAGCGTATCGCAAAGGCGCTAGGCAGCTATTGGACATCTCGCAGCCGCTCTCCTACAGTGAGGCCGTTTCAAGCCCAGCTCAACGCCTTCCCGCCCTGGCCCCGGCAGCCTGTGGCCCCACTGCCCCTTCCTCAAACCCCCTCAGGAGAGTGCCCCCATGTTCGACTATTTCAAGATGCTCGACCTCGTTTCCCCCGACGAGCGCGATATCCACGCCGCCACGCGTAAGTTCGTGGACGCTGAAATCATCCCGCACATCGGTGACTGGTGGGAACACGAATCGGCCCCCACCCGCGAACTGATGCGCAAGATGGGCTCGCTGGGGCTGCTCGGCCCGACCACGCCCGAGCAGTACGGCGGCGCGGGCACGTCCTACACCGCCTACGGCCTGATCTGCTACGAACTCGAGCGCGCCGACAGCGGCCTGCGCAGCGCGGCGAGCGTGCAGGGCAGCCTGGTCATGCACCCCATCAACGAGTACGGCAGCGAGGAGCAGAAAAAGCAGTGGCTTCCCGGCCTCGCGTCGGGCGAACTCATCGGCTGCTTCGGCCTGACCGAGCCCGACGGCGGCTCCGACCCCGGCGGGATGCGGACCCGCGCCCGCAAGGACGGCGGCGATTATGTCCTCAACGGCAGCAAGATGTGGATCACCAACAGCCCGCTCGCCGACGTGGCGGTCGTGTGGGCCAAGGACGACGAGGACGTGGTGCGCGGCTTTATCGTCCCGCGTGACGCAAGGGGCTTTTCCACCCCCAAAATCGGCCACAAGATGAGCCTGCGGGCCTCCACCACCGGGGAAATCGTGCTGGAAGACTGCCGCATCCCGGCGGAGAACCTGCTGCCCGGCAGCCGGGGCCTCAAATCCCCGCTGGGCTGCCTCACCTCGGCCCGCTCGGGCATCGCCTGGGGCGCGATGGGAGCGCTCGAAAGCGTGCTGACGGCCAGCCTGGAGTACGCGGGCAGTCGCACCACCTTTGGCCGGCCCATCGCCGCGCGCCAGCTCGTGCAGGAAAAACTGGCCTGGATGGCGACCCAGCACTCGCTCGGCAGCCTGCTCGCGTGGCGCTTGGGGAACCTCAAAGACGGCGGCCAGATGAACTACGCTCAGGTCAGCGTCGCCAAGGGCAACAACGTGCGCGTCGCGCTCGAAGGTGCGCGCATGGCCCGCGAGATTCACGGCGGCAACGGCATCACCACCGAGTACCCGGTCATTCGCCACATGCTCAACCTCGAAACGGTGGACACCTACGAGGGAACCCACGACATCCACACCCTGATCGTGGGGCGTGACCTGACGGGGCAGAACGCGCTGGAGTAAGGCGAACTCCGATTGAACTGTTCGTGTCAACGGTTCAATCCGAGCGGAGCGAGAAGGAGCAAAACGGGTTCCGGGCGTGCAGTTGGCAAACTGGCGCCTTCCCAGTTTGTCAACGGAACAGACGGAATCCGGACAAGTCAGCGTTCTATTCGGAGCGGGGGCAACAGCGCGGCGATGGCCGGGGCGGTTGCCCCCGCTTCCCTCTTGTTGCCTTGCTGAAATGAGTCGGCCCAGCCCAGCGGCTATCATGCGGACTCGAAACAGAGCCACAAAAGCTTCAGGCCCTCGCCGCGTCCCTTGCCGGCGTCTGCCTGCCGTCTCGCTCTGCCTGGAGGAACCGACCATGACCACCCTGCTGCCCGCGCTCGACCTTGCCCAGCTCGACGCCCTCGATGCCCGCGACCCCCTCGCCCACAAGCGGGCCGAGTTCGACCTGCCGGGGGACATCATCTATCTCGACGGCAACAGCCTGGGCGCCCTACCCCGGCGCGTGCCCGCGCGGCTCTCGCAGGTGGCGACGGAGGAATGGGGCCACCACCTGATTCGCTCGTGGACGCGCAACGCGGAGGCGGCGCAGGACTGGATGGCGCTCCCAGACCGGGTCGCGGCCAAGCTCGCGCCGCTGCTGGGGGCCGGGGCGCACGAGGTGGCGGTGGGTGACTCCACCAGCGTCAACACCTTCAAGGCGCTGGCCGCAGCGCTGCGGCTCAGTGGACGACGGGTGATTCTCAGCGACGCCGATAACTTTCCCACCGACCTCTACGTGGCGCAGGGCCTCGCCCGGCTGCTGGGGGACGTGGAAGTGCGGACTGCGCCGGGCGACGAGATGACGCAGCATTTCACCGACGACGTGGGCGTGGTCCTGCTCACCGAAGTGGACTACCGCACCGGGCGCCGGCTCGACATGCGGGCGATTACGGCGGCGGCCCACGCGCGCGGCATCGTGACGGTGTGGGACCTCGCGCACTCGGCGGGCGCCTTCGCGGTGGACCTCGGCGGGGCGGGGGCCGACTTCGCCATCGGCTGCGGGTACAAGTTTCTGAACGGTGGCCCCGGCGCCCCAGCCTTTCTGTACGTGGCCGAGCGGCACCTCGACCGCGCCGAGGTCGTCCTGAGCGGCTGGATGGGCCACGCCGACCCCTTCGAGATGGCCCGCGCCTACGCTCCCGCCCCCGGTGCCCGGCGCTTCGTGGTGGGCACGCCGCAGGTGCTGAGCCTGAGTGCGCTCGACGCCGCGCTCGACGTGTTCGGAGACGTGGACCTCGGCGCCCTGCGCGAGAAATCGCTCTCGCTGACCGACACCTTTATCCGGCTGATGGAGCCTCTGGCGGAGCAATACCCCCTCGAACTCGTCACGCCGCTCGCCCACGCCGAGCGCGGCAGCCAGGTCAGCTACCGGCATCCCCATGCTCAGCAGGTGATGGCGCAGCTGATTGAGTGCGGCATCGTCGGCGATTTCCGCACGCCCGACATTCTGCGGTTCGGGTTCACGCCGCTCTACCTCTCGCACGGGGACGTGGGGCGGGCCGTGGCAGGCATCGCCGCCGTGCTGGACGAACTGGAAGGGCCGGCGTGAGCGGCGAACCCAGTTGCCCCTTCGGTGGCCCGGCGCCCGAACACTCCGCCGAGCAGGCGCACCGCGATTTCAGCCGCTCGCTGAGCTACGGCGACTACCTGCACCTCGACGAGCTGCGCTCGGCGCACCAGCCGATCACCGACGCCCACGACGAGCATCTGTTTATCGCCATTCACCATGTGTCCGAGGTGTGGCTCTCGCTCATCGTGCGCGAGTTGCAGGCGGCGATGAGACTGCTCGACGCCGGCATCACCGACGCGCCGCTGAAGATGCTGACCCGCGTGGTCCGCGCTCAGGAACAGCTCACCGCCGCCTGGGACGTGCTCAAGACGATGACGCCCGCCGACTACCTCCAGTTTCGCGGCGCCTTTGGGCAAGCGTCGGGGTTTCAGTCGCAAAACTACCGCATGGTCGAATTCCTGCTCGGCAACCGCAACTCCACGCTGCTGCGCCCGCACGAGCACCGCGCCGACCTGCACCGCCCCCTCGCCGCCGCGCTGCACGCCCCCAGCGTGTACGACCTCACCCTGCGCCTCCTCGCCGCGCGGGGGCTGCCGGTGCCCGCCGAGGTGCTGCAACGCGACTACGCCCAGCCTTACCAAACGAACGAAGCGGTCCTGGCAAGCTGGCTGAGCGTGTACTGCGACACCGAGACTTACTGGGACCTCTACGAACTCGCCGAGAAGCTGGTGGATGTGGAGGACAACTTCCGGCGCTGGCGTTTCAACCACCTCACCACCGTGGAACGCACCATCGGCTTCAAGCGCGGCTCGGGCGGCACCAGCGGCGTGGGCTACCTGCGCGGGGCCCTTGACGTGGTGCTGTTTCCCGAACTGTGGGACGTGAGGACGCAATTGTGAGCCGACCAGAACTGTTCGACCCTGCCGTCAACGCCGAATACATGCCCAGCCGACGGGTGCCGAATGCGCGGGATTATTTCGCGGCCTGGACGGAACGCAGCGCGGAAGTGCGCCGTCAGCACCCTCCCCGCGAGCTGCGCTACGGCCCCGGTGAACACGAGACGATGGACATCTTCGAGCCGTCCGGGTCGGCAGCGGGCACCCTGCTGTTCATTCACGGCGGGTACTGGGTGGCGTTCTCCAAGGACGATTTCTCGTTTGTCGCGCCGCCGCTGCTCGCGCTGGGCTGGCGGGTCGCGGTGATGAGTTACGACCTCGCCCCGGCGGTCTCGCTGCGGCACATCGTGGGGCAGGCACGGGCGGCAGCTTCGGCGCTGGGGCAGGCGTATCCGGGGCCGCTGGTGGTCGCCGGGCACTCGGCGGGCGGGCATCTCACCGCCATGCTGCACAGCACCGACTGGGCCGCCGAGGGGCTCCCGGCACCTCTGCTCACCGCCAGCGTCGGCATCAGTGGCCTGTACGACCTCGCGCCCCTCCGGCAGACCGAGTTGCAGGCCGACCTGCGGCTGAGCGAGGAAGAAGCCCGCGCCCTCAGCCCGCTCTGCGCCCAGCCGACCACCGCCGCGCCGTTTCTGGCCGCTGTGGGAGCACTCGAAAGCGGGTCGTTCCAGCAGCAGTCGCGGCGACTCGCTGAACTCTGGCCGCGCACACGGCTGCTCGAACAACCTGGGCGGCATCACTTCGATGCGCCGGACGACCTGGCTGGGCTGCTGGGAGAAGTGCTGAATGAGAAGACGCACGATTAGACGGGGCACTGAATAGGTTGCCGCCCCTCCACAGTTGCCAATTCAAACGACATACGAACAATCTGTAAAAATGGACCGAGTGTAGACTTTATAGGCAAACCTGACACTCCCTGTTTCTTTAAGAAAAATTAGGATAGGTTAAGACCAACGCAAGAGGCTTGTGTAAGAGAAGAAAAAGATGTGACTTCGTTCTGCCTCTGTGTGCCCGCTGCAGCTCCGTCGGCTTTCCGTCCTTCATCCCACAAGAGGTCCTCACATGTCGAAGCTCTCCCTCACCCTCCTGGCTTCCCTCACTTCCGCCCTGCTGCTTGCCGGGTGCGGACAGGTCGCTCCGACCATCGCCCGCCCTGTTGCCACGCAGGCTGCCACTGTGGCGACGGTCAGCATCAAGCCGGGCGATACGCCCGCAGCTGTGGAGGCCATGACCGGGGGCAAGGTCCTGCTATGGAACGCCGAGGGCTGCGACGATCACTGCACCGCTGTGGTCAGCCTGACTCAGTCAAAGTTGATGGCGCAGGGCCTTAACGTGGGCCGCCACATTTCTGTCGAAGCCAACCACAACCGAGTCAAGAACCTGGGTGCCCGGCCCATCTGGATCTGGTCGGTAGGGATGCAGTCAGCCGAGCCCATGCGGGGCTTGGGCGCCCGGCCCATCTGGATCTGGGGGGGCAACCTCTGGCAAGACGGGCAGTACCAGCCCTTGCCGGAAAATACGGCGGCGTGGCAGCAGATCGGTTTGCCCGCCGCGCAGGCCAGTGCCCCCAATGCGGGCAAATCGCAGGTCATCGCCGTGATCGACACTGGCGTCGACCTGGAGCACCCCGCTCTCAAGGGCGCCCTGACCCCCGCCTCGACCTGGCTCGATCTGGTTGACGGCGACACGCTGCCGCAAGACGACGGGGAACTCGGCACGGGCGGCGTGGGCCACGGTACGGCGGTCGCCGGCATCGCGACCCAGGTGGCTCCGATGGTCCAGATCATGCCTGTTCGTGCGCTGGGGACCGACGGCTCGGGCGACATCAGCGCGGTGGTGCAGGCGATCGTGTGGGCGGTCGATCACGGCGCCAACATCATCAACTTGAGCCTGGGCAGCAATGAAGCCTCGGAAGCCCTGCAAAGTGCCGTGCGCTACGCCGACGAAAAGGGAGTCGCTGTGGTCGCCGCCGCAGGAAATGCGGGCAATAATGAACTGACCTACCCCGCCGCTTATGCCCGCACGAGTGCTGGCCTGCTGAGCGTCGGCAGTGTCTCAGACAGTGACGTGAAGTCGGGCTTTTCCAACTACGCCGCCTCGCTGGAGGTGCTGGCACCCGGTGAACGGATCGCGACCTACGCGCCGAACAATAAGCTCGCCCTGTGGACTGGAACGTCCATGTCGGCTCCAGTCGTTGCCGGGCTGCTGGCCCTGATGCAGGGCGAAAGACAGGCGGCCGGCGGGGAGAACGCTGTCACCGCACACGCACATGACATTTCCGGTATTGCCCTGAACCAGCCCTTTACCGGTGGCCTGGGCTACGGACGAATTGACGCGGCCGCCACTGTGCTGGGGTGGAAACAGCAGTAAGGACAGTAGGGTATGTTGCTCAGGCTCCCTCTCCTGGACCTCACGCCCTTGCCCGCTCCCTTTTACGAACTGGCAAAGGACGTCGAGCAGTCCCTGATCACTGATCCTGAAAAAGCCAGAGAAGTCGCCGCCAAACTCCACGCCGCTACCGATACTGCTCAGGGACTGCACCGGGCCTACGCTGAACTGCTGCTGGCCCGGACCCTGCTGTCGACCCGGCAATGGCAGGCGGCGCTGGAAAGTTTTGAGAAGGCGCGGAAAAGTCTTCTCGCTCTTGAGCGCGCAGCACTCGTGGCACATGCCGTACTGGGCCGCGTTTATATTTTGCTCGGAACCGGACAGTACGCGGAGGCGAGTGCAGAAGCGGCAGAGCTCGAAGCCCAGCTTGCCAACGGACCCGTTCAGGCTATGGAAATCCGTGCTTTGGCTCTCAATGCCATCGCTTACGCTGAATACGCTCAGGGACGACCTGTTCAGGCAATCAATCATCTGAAAGAGGCCCTGAAACTTCGTGAGCAACTCAGCCCCATTATCATTGCGGCGTGCCTCTGTAACCTTGGCATCAGCAACATTGAACAGGGCAACTACCGCGAGGCGATCTACTGGTTGATGGAAGCCTACCGGGCACATCCGGATTCCAACGAAGATCGCCAGCTCGAACTCGCCACGCTGACGAATCTGGCCTATGCGCACTACCTCGCGGGGGACCTGTCGCTGGCGACAGAAATTACCCAGAAAGCCTATGCTGCCGCCGGCGAATGGCAAAGCTACAAGGTACGCGCCTACTCCGCGCTTAATCTGGGAACCTACAACACAGAACTTCAGCAGACCGGGCGCGCGCGCTCCTACCTGCAAGAAGCCCTGGTGCTTTCACAGACCCAGCCTGAGCTGACCGCCGACGCTGTTTTACGTGCCAGCATTCTGGACAGTTTGGGCACCCTGGAACATCAGGACGGCAACAGTGAAAGCGCCCTGGAGCTGTATACCCGGGCACGGGAGATCGCGCAGAGAGACGAACTGCCCGCAGTAGAAGCCCTGACCCAGCTGAATATTGGGCGGATGCTGGGACAACTGGGAAGACCGGAGGCCCGGGCAGAACTGGAACGCGCCCTGGAACTGGCCGTGGCGGCGTGCCTATTCAAAGAACAGTTCGAGGCGCACACTGCCCTGGCCGAGCTGACTGCGGCGGCGGCGGACTGGCGCAGTGCGTACCGGCACCAGCAGGAGCTGACCCGCCTCAAATTGCACCTGCTCGAAGGCGAACACGAGCGGCAGCGCAAGGAGTTGAGGGCCGAACTCGACCTCGAACAGATGCGCCGTGAGGGTGAGCTATCGCGTGAGCGGCTCAAGATCGAGGTCGCGGCCCGCGAACGCGCCGAAGCCGAAACGCTGGAACGGACCCAGCAACTGGCGCAGGCGCAGCGGGAAGTGGTGCTGTGCCTCGCACTGGCTGCCGAGTACCGTGACAGTATTACCGGAGAGCACATCAAGCGGGTGGGCACCTTTGCAGCCCATATTGCGCTGGCGCTGGGCTGGAGCCAGGCTGACGCCGAACTGCTCATGCTTGCCTCAAGGCTGCACGACGTGGGCAAGATCGGGATTCCCGACAGCATCCTGCTCAAGCCCGGTAAGCTGACCGAAGTCGAGTACGTGCAGATGCAGGCCCACACATTGATCGGCAGTCAGATCCTGGGTCAAGGCAATTCGGCGCTGCTCAAACTTGCCCAGACCATTGCCCTGAGCCACCACGAACGCTGGAACGGCGAAGGCTATCCTTACGGTCTACATGGAGAAGCGATTCCACTGGCGGGGCGTATCGTGGCGGTCGCAGACGTGTACGACGCCCTGATTCAAAGACGTCCTTATAAAGCAGCTTGGACCCCAGAGCAGGCCGCCGCCGAACTCTCTGCCCAGGCCGGGCGCCACTTTGACCCGGCCCTCGTCGAGGTAGCACTGCGGATTCTCAATGACGTGCATTATTCGGTGGACGAGCTCAAGGAACTTGGACCCCCGACGGTGGGCCCAGCAGCAGCCTCACTGGAACGCGAACTGGCGCTCAGGACGCAGGAATTGCAGGAAGCCCGGAAAAATGCCGGGGAGCTCCTGCAACTTGCCCTGTCGGACAGTTTGACCGGCCTGCACAACAGACGGGCGCTCGAACTTGACCTCGAGCAGCGGATTTACCCCGGCGCGGTGGACTTCTACATGACGTCGCTCGATCTGGACAGCCTGAAGGAAATCAACGACTCGCAGGGCCACCAGTACGGTGATCAGTTGCTGCGGCAATTTGCGTTGTGCTTGCGCCAGAGTTGCGCTGCCGGCAAGACTTACCGCATCGGCGGCGACGAGTTCGCCGTTTTGTGGAATCTGGACGTCACCGAGCAGGACATCGTCCAGGTCCTGCGGCGGTTGCCTCAGAATTTGCGGGTTACTGGACAGCCTGGTATCAGCTTCAGCTATGGGAGCGCCTGCTACAACAGAGATGCTGCCACCGCCGGTGACCTGCTGCGCGTCAGCGACGCCCGGATGTACCGCATGAAAGTGGGGCGGCGCGGGGAAGAAACTGATTCTATATGGTTCAAGGAAGATCACTGAGCGGTCAGCAGTTTTCGGAAGAATCAACATCAAAAGTGCCGCTGTCATCCAGTCGAACCTGGGACAGCAGCACTTTTTTCAACAGGGGCGCTCGCTCAGCCAGCGACCTGCGCGGGCTTTTGCTTGGTCGGGAAAGCGCGCACCAGCTTCTGGTTGGTGAATTCGAGCATTCCCATCGAGGACAGCTCACGCCCGAAACCCGAGCGTTTGACGCCGCCGAAGGGCAGGTCAGCGGCGGAGGACGTGGGGTGGTTGATCCAGACCATGCCGGTGTCGAGGCGCTCGGCCACCCGCTGCGCCCGGTCGAGGTCGCTGCTGAACACCGCGCCGCCCAGCCCATAGGTCGAAGCGTTCGCCAGCGCTACGGCTTCGTCCTCGTCGCGCACGCGGTAGACGACCGCCACCGGGCCGAACAGTTCCTCGTGGTAGGCGCGCATGTCGGGTGTCACGTCGGTGAGCACGGTAGGCTGCACGAAGGCGCCGGGATGCTCGGGTCGCTGCCCGCCCGCGACGACGGTCGCACCTTTGTCGATGGCGTCTTGCACCTGCGCCTGCAAGTCACGGGCGGCCTGTTCGGAAGACAGCGGCCCCAGGCGGGTCGAAGGGTCGGCGGGGTCGCCGGGCACGAAGGCCGAGAAGGTCTGACCCAGCCGGGACACGAACTCGTCGTACAGGTCGTCCACGACCATCAGGCGCTTGGCCGCGATGCAGGCCTGCCCGGTGTTGCTCAGGCGCCCCGTGGCCGCCGCCTTGACCGTCGTGTCGAGGTCCTCGGCGTCGAGCACGATGAAGGGGTCACTGCCGCCGAGTTCCAGCACGCACTTTTTCAGGTGCCGCCCCGCCAGTTCGGCCACGCTCGCCCCGGCGCGCTCGCTGCCGGTGAGCGACACGCCCTGTACGGCGGGGTGCGCGATGACCTGTTCGATGTCGGCAATCCGCAGAAACAGGTTGGTGTAGGCCCCCTGCGGCACGCCCGCGTCATGGAACAGTTGTTCGAGGGCGAGCGCCGACTGTGGGCAGAGTTCGGAGTGCTTGAGCAGCACCGTGTTGCCGACGACGAGGTTGGGCGCAGCAAAACGCACGACCTGATACAGCGGGTAGTTCCACGGCTCGATGCCGAGCAGGACGCCCAGCGGCGCGTGCAGCACGGCGGCTTCACCCTGCGGCACCGGGATGGTCTTGGGTTCGAGGAAGCTCGGGCCCTGCTCGCCGTAGTAGTTGAGGATGCTGGCGGCGAGCGCGACTTCGCCCTTGGCCTCGCGCAGCAGCTTGCCCATTTCGAGCGTGATCAGGCTGGCAAGTTCATCAGTGCGCTCGAGCATCAACTCGGCGGCGCGGCGCATGATCGCGGCCCGCTCCGTCACCGGGCGTTGGCCCCACTCGCGGTAGGCCTGGTCGGCGCGCTCGATGAGGGCCGGAATTTCGGCGCTCTCCAAAAAGGGAAAGGTCTTGACCGTTTCGCCGGTGTAGGGGTTGACAGTGGCAAAGGGACGCTCGGGACGGGCGGACGCTTGGGGGGTGGCAGTCATGGCTTCTCCTCAGTGCCTGGGGCGCGCCCAGGACAACACCGCGCACTAGACTCCCCCGGCGCGGCAAGGGTATGAGTGCCGGGTAAAGCCTTGAAGATACTGCTCTCTGTGGCCGCTCCTGGTTGTTGCCGACATTCCCGACAATGACACCTGCCCGAGCCGTGCGGGACAGTCGAGCTTCTACTCGGTCACGCGGTGGCTCACGCGCGGCGCCCCGACCCCGACGCGCCCCACCATTCGCCCCTGCACCTGCACCTGCTCGGCGGGAAAAGACAGGCGCGGCATGGCGGGGTTCTCGCTCGTCAGGAGGATGTCCTGGCCGAAGTGGTACAGCCGCTTGAGGGTCGCCGCATTGTCGCCGGGCACGAGGACCACCGCCACCTCGCCGTCGTGGACCTCGGGCGCCGGGCGCACCACCACGTAGTCGCCGTCCATCACGCCGATGCCGGTCATGCTTTCGCCGCGCACCCGCAGCAAGAAATCGCCCGCTTTCAGGCCGAGCAGCGCCTCGATGCTGGGGGTAAAGTCCTCGGGCGACTGCTCGGCAAGGGCCGGGATGCCGGCGGCGATCTGGCCGTAGATCGGCAGCCCTTCGCCCAGCGCCGCCCGCGCCCGGTCCGTGACCTGCAACGGGCCGTAGCGCGTTTCGGCCGGCTGGAGGTAGCCGAGCTTGCGCAGGATGTTCACCTGCTGGCTGATTGCCTGCTTGGTGATGCCCACTTCCTGCGCCACCTGCCCCGCCGTGGCCCCCGCGCCCAGACGCAGGGTGGCTTGCAGGATGGAGCGGCGGGTGGGCGTCAGTTCAGGCGGCATGTGCGCGCAGTTTGCCGCACGCCTTGTCACGGGTCAAGCGGCGGCCCAACCGTCAGAATTGGCCTACGAGGAGCGCACCGTTCAGAAACGGGAGGTCAGAGAGTTTGAACGGAAAAGAATAGGGCTGACCGTCGTCCCTGACTGACAACTGGGTGGCCGCAGCTTCCGTGAGTTCGGAAGAAGGCACCAGAAAAGTCTCCTCTGCGGCGCCCGGATAACTGGCGATGAAGGCGTAGCGCTCGCCTAGGCGGCGGCTGACGTGCGCCCCGGCGCCCCACCAGTCGAGCGTCTGAGCCCCTATCTTCTGGGCCCCCATCTTCATACGGCTGAGCGGGCGTTGCAGGTGCAGGTTGTGGGCGAAGACCAGCGTCGGCCCGCACCGCTGCTCGCGCTCGGCAATGGCGAGCAGGTGCCCGGCCATCAGCAGGTCACGCGCGGCGAGCATCCGGGCAATGCGGTCCGGGGCGGGGTCCGCCATCACCGCGTGGTAGCGGAGCAGGCCGGCAGCGGTGCGGGCGGCGAGTTGCGCCTCCCAGAAATCCGGCTGCTCGGCCAGGCCCGGCGCCCCGGTTTCGAGCCGGTGAAGGAGGTCGTCGGTCAGCACCCGCAATTGCCGCGCCTCGTCGCTGTGGCCGATGGACTGTGCGGCGTCCATTCCCGCCGCTGGATTGGCCCAGCGGGCGTCGTCTCCGCACAGGCGCTCGATGGTCGCGGCGCTCACAGGCAACGCGGGCACCTGGCGGGCGAGCAAAGCGTGCAGCGTGAGCAGACTGGCGCGGGGACTCGCCGCCCAGAGGTTTTCCATCGGCGGGTCGAAGCCGTAGAAGTGCACCTGCTCGTCCGCAGAGCGCCCCGCGTTGAAGTCGCGCAGCCAGCCCACCAGTTCGCGGTTGGCGGCCCGGCGGCCAAAGTCGTGGCTGAAGCCTGTCCGCATGACCTCTTCAAGGTCGTCCGCGCCGCCCGTCACATAAGCGTTGACCCGCTGCCCCGCCAGGATGTCGCTTTCCAGAGCAATCGAACGAAAGCCGTACTCCTCGACGAGCGTGCGAAACAGGCGGTTGCGCTGCGCCGGAAAGGCGTCGTCGGTGTGGTTGGGTTCGCCCAATGCCAGCAGTTGGGGGCGCGTCGGGAGAGTGGCGAAGAAGGACGCGAGCGCCCGACCGGGGTCCGACATGTTCCATTCTTTCGCGAAGATTTTGGTCATGGAAAGACTCCTTTGCCAGAAGGGGGGCCCGCTTTGGCTCGTTCATCCTTCCTGTGCAACGCCTGAGAAAGCTTACGGAAACATCTTCATGGAGTCTTTACTCAAAGAGATAGCAGCATGAAAAACGGCGCCTGAAAAGGACTCCCAGACGCCTTTGCTTTTCTTGACTCAGCTCTCGCGCAGGCCGTGCCGCAGCACTTCGGACAGTTGGCGGGTGGTCACGCCCTGGTATTCCTCCAGCGCAGCGGCGGCGGTTTTCAGGGCCGCGCGGTACTCCTCGGCGTTGCGGGCGGCGGCTCCGCTGAGGGTCTGCACGAACGCCTGCACGGTGAAGTGCGCTTCGGGCAGCTGGGCGAGGTTGGCCTTGGCCCCGGCGTGGCGAGCCCCGAGCAGGGCGCCGAGCATCCCGTCCTTCTCGCTGCGGCGCATCAGCTCACGCTGGAAGGCGCGGTCCTTGATGCTGGCGATCACGTCCCAGGCAGCGTCGGAGAGCGCGGCCTCGGCGGACGCGGGCCGGGCCACCTCGACAAACAGGGTGTCGCCCTTGCGCCACACGCGCTGAAAGGTTTCGCCGCGCCCCGCCGACCAGTCGGTTTCGAAGTCGCGGGCGTGCTCGATCAGCACCTTGAGCTGCGCCAACGGCAAGTCGCCGGGAGCGCGGTAGCCCTCGCCGAGCGCCGCCCACTGGCTCAGGCCGCGTTCGTCGAGCGCCTGCATGGGCGCGTAGGCCTGCGCGAGTGCTCCGAAGCCCTCGCTCACGCGGGCGCTGGGGCGGCCATCGGTCAGAATTTCGATGTCGCCGTCGTCGGTCAGCCGCGCCTCATGGCGCAGGTGGTGCAGCCCCAGCCCCCAGCGCCCCTGCGCTTCTTGCAAGGACTGCGTGAGCGCCGCGTCCAGCGTGCCCGCGTCGGCCTCACTCGCGGCGAGGGCGGCGATCTGGCTGTCCACGCCCGCCGTGCTCATCAAGGTGTCGAAGGCGGCGTAGATGCCGTCCGTTTGGTCTTTTGCTTTAGCCCTTGCCATACTGCCTTTATTATGCCCTGAACAGATTAAAAAGGCCAGGGGTAGCACTCTGGCATAAGGAAAACCCAGCTTCGGCGGTCTTTGTGCCTTTGCCAGCTTTCACGGCGAAAGAAACGTCCAGATGACAGTGACACCCAAAGTGCACCCGGCGCCGTTCAGGGCACAGGTGCGGACTACAGTGGGGCCGTGACCGCTTCCGCCGCTTCCACCGTCACCCACCCCACCGTCACCCGCCACGTCACCGCCAGCGGCGCGAGAATCTACACCATCGGTATCCGCGCGTTTGAGCACCTCGGGGTCAATGTCTTTCTTGTCGTGGTGGGCGACCCGCAGCAGCCGAGCTACACGGCGCTCATCGACGCGGGCAGCAGCTTCGACTTCAGCCAGCAAGGGCTGCTAGATGGCCTGAAGCGCGTGCGCGAGGAGTATGGCGAGGCGTGGAGCTGGGAGACCCTCTCGCGCCTCGTCATCACCCACCCGCACCCGGACCATGTGGGCGGGCTGCCCTTCGTGCGGACGCTGACGGCGGCTCCGGTGGCAGCACACGCGCTGGCGGCGGCGGTCATCGAGGAGCCGGGGCGCCGCGCCGAGGCGTTCAAGCTGGGGGCGGACGCCATGCTCGCGCGGCTCGGTGTGCCCGAGGGCGAGTATGCGGCGCGGCTGCGGCGGCGGGCGGGCAACCTGATGAGTCCGTCCGGGGTGAAGGTGGAGACGGCGCTGCAAGACGGCGACACGCTCGATGGGCTTTTTACCGTGCTGCACACGCCGGGGCACGACGGCGCGCAGATTTGCCTGCGGCTGGACGAGGTGCTCCTGAGCGCCGACCACCTGCTCCCGCACAACTCGCCGCCGCTGATGCCGGGCTGGATGCTGCCGGGCAGCGGGCTGGGGCCGTACCTCGCCGCGCTGGACCACATCGAAACGCTGGAGGGCGTCGACCTCGCGCTCGGCAGCCACGACGAGCCGATGCCCGACTGGCGCGGACGCGTGGACTTTCTGCGCCGCCGCTACGACGACAAGCTGCGTGGGGTGCTCGGCGCCGCCAGCGAGCCGCAGACCATCTACGCGCTGACCTGCGCGGTCAATCCCCGCTTGCGTGCGGCCCAGGCGCTCTTGCTGCTCGACCAGACGGCGGCGCTCGTCGAGGAACTCGTGGTGCGGGGCGAATTGCACGAAACGCGCGAACAGGCCGCGGACGGCGAGCGCTGGACGTACCAGCGGGCCTGACTCCAGCCCAGTTCAGGCCAACCCTGCTAGACTGCGGACGTTCAAACAATCTGATGGCTTTCCTCACGCGGCGGCGTGTCGTCTGGCTGCCCCGTGGGGACGCGCGGCTTTTCGTTTCCGTCTTCCGCAGGAGGGTTTTCTATGACCGTCGCCGAACAGCAACCGCAGCACCAGGGCTACGCCAACCCCGGCACGCCCGGCAGTGTCGTCACCTTCAAGAAGCGCTACGACAATTTCATCGGTGGGCAGTGGGTGCCGCCCGTGAAGGGGCAGTATTTCGACAACGCTTCGCCGGTGGACGGCAAGGTGTTTACCCAGGCCGCCCGCTCGACCGCCGAGGACGTCGAACTCGCGCTCGACGCCGCGCACCGGGCCGCGCCCGCCTGGGGCCGCACCAGCGTGACCGAACGCAGCAACATTTTGCTCAAGATTGCCGACCGCATGGAGCAGAACCTCGAGATGCTGGCGGTCGCCGAAACCTGGGACAACGGCAAGCCGGTGCGCGAGACGCTCGCCGCCGACCTGCCGCTCGCCATCGACCATTTCCGCTACTTCGCCGGGTGCATCCGGGCGCAGGAAGGCGGCCTCAGCCAGATCGACGACAGTACCGTCGCGTACCACTTCCACGAGCCGCTCGGCGTGGTGGGGCAGATTATTCCCTGGAATTTCCCGCTGCTGATGGGCGTTTGGAAGCTCGCGCCCGCACTCGCGGCGGGCAACGCGGTGGTGCTCAAGCCCGCCGAACAGACCCCCGCCAGCATCATGGTGCTGATGGAACTGATTGCCGACCTGCTGCCGGAGGGCGTGGTCAACGTGGTCAACGGCTTCGGGCTGGAAGCGGGCAAGCCGCTGGCGAGCAGTCCGCGCATCGCCAAGATCGCCTTTACCGGCGAGACGAACACCGGGCGGCTGATCATGGGCTACGCCGCGGACAACCTGATTCCGGTGACGCTGGAACTCGGCGGCAAGTCGCCCAACATCTTTTTCGACGACGTGATGATGGAAGACGACGCCTTCCTCGATAAAGCGGTCGAGGGCATGGTGATGTTCGCGCTCAACCAGGGCGAGGTCTGCACCTGCCCGAGCCGGGCGCTGATTCAGGAAAGCATCTACGACCGCTTCATGGAGCGGGCGGTGCAGCGCGTGGAGGCCATTACCATGGGCCACCCGCTCGACCCCGGCACCATGATTGGCGCGCAGGCGAGCACCGAGCAGCTCGACAAGATTCTGTCCTACCTCGACATTGGCCGCGCCGAGGGCGCCGAAGTGCTGACCGGCGGCGAACGCGGGCAGCGCGAGGGCCTGGAAGAAGGCTTTTACGTCAAGCCGACCATCTTCAAGGGCCACAACAAGATGAGGATTTTTCAGGAAGAAATCTTCGGGCCGGTGCTCGCCGCCGCCACCTTCAAGGACGAGGCCGAGGCGCTCGAACTCGCCAACGACACGCTCTACGGTCTGGGCGCTGGCCTGTGGACCCGCGACATCAGCCGCGCCTACCGCATGGGCCGGGGCATTCAGGCGGGGCGAGTCTGGACCAACTGCTACCACGTCTACCCCGCGCACGCGGCCTTCGGCGGCTACAAGCAGAGCGGCATCGGGCGCGAAAACCACCGCATGATGCTCGACCACTACCAGCAGACGAAGAACCTGCTGGTGAGCTACAGCCCGAACAAGATGGGGTTCTTCTGAACGGCGGCGGGTAAAAACCGCGAGGGAGGGGGCCAGGGCCGCGCTGCTCTGGCCTTTTGCTTTTGCCTCTGAGAGCCCCTGTAAGCCGCACCGACGTGCCGCCTCCCCTCTCCTCCTACACTGCTGGGCATGACCCCGCGTTCAGGCCCTCGCCCGGCTGCTTCCGCGCGCCGTGATGCCCGGCAACGCGACCCCCGGCAATTGCGCCGCCTGCTCGCCTACGCCCGGCCCTACCGCCTGCCCTTCGTGCTGGGCGTGCTCGCCACCCTGATTTCGAGCGGGCTGGGACTGGTGTTTCCCCGGCTGTTCGGTACGCTGATCGACGCTTCGTTTCTGAAGGTGGGCAGCACCGACACCGGGCCGCTCGACCGCACCGTGCTGTCGCTGTTGGGCATTTTCGCGCTCTCGGCGTGCTTCGGGGCGGCGCAGGCGTACCTGCTCGCGCGGGTGGGAGCGGGCGTGGTGGCCGACCTGCGCCGGGCGCTGTTTTCGCATCTGCTGTCGCTCTCGCCGCGCTTTTTCGGCAACCACCGCACCGGCGACCTGACGAGCCGCCTCACCTCCGACGTGGGCACCGTGCAGGCGGTGACGAGCACGGCGCTCGCGCAGCTCGCCTCGCAGGGGTTTACCCTCATCGGCTCAGTGCTGCTGCTGGTGCAGACCAGCCCGCGCCTGAGCCTGCTGACCCTCGCCATCATTCCACTGGTCATCGGCACGGCGGTGACCATCGGGCGGCGCATCCGGCGGGTCAGCCGCGAGGTGCAGGACGCGGTGGCCGCCGCCAACGGGCAGGCCGAGGAAGCCATCAGCGGCGTGCGGGTGGTCCAGAGCTTTACCGCCGAGGGGTTGGAGGAGGAGCGCTACGGCCAGGGCGTGCTCGCCAGTTTCCGCGCCGCGCTGCGCCGGGCCCGTTTGCAGGCGCTGATGACCGGCGTCATGAGCTTCCTGACCTTCGGGGCGCTCGCGCTGGTGCTGTGGTTCGGCGGGCGGCAGGTCATGAGCGGCGCGCTGACGCCGGGCAACCTCGTCACGTTCCTGTTCTACGCGCTGCAGGTGGGCGGCACGGTGGCGGCGCTGACCGGCGTGTTCAACCAGTTTCAGGAGGCGCTGGGCGCGTCGAGCCGCATTTTCGAGTTGCTCGACGAGCGCAGCGACCTGCCCGGGCCCGCCGCGCCGCGGCCGCTCTCCCGCGCCGAGGGCCGGGTGCGCTTCGTGGACGTGGGGTTCACCTATGCCGGGGCGCCCGCCTTGCAGGACATCACCTTCGACGTGCCCGCCGGGCAGGTGGTCGCGCTGGTGGGGCCGAGCGGCGCGGGCAAAACCACGCTGGTCAACCTGATTCCGCGCTTCTGGGACGTGACGGCGGGCCGGGTGGAGGTGGACGGCCACGACGTGCGCGCCTACGCCCTGGCCGACCTGCGCCGTCAGGTGGGGCTGGTGCCGCAAGAAACCCTGCTGTTTTCGGGGACGGTGGCCGAGAACATCCTCTACGGGCGCCCCGGCGCGTCGCAGGCCGAGGTCGAAGCCGCCGCGCACGCCGCGCACGCCCACGAGTTCATCTGCGAGCTCGAAGGCGGCTACGGCGCGGTGGTCGGCGAACGCGGCGTCAAGCTCTCGGGCGGGCAGCGCCAGCGCGTCGCCATTGCCCGCGCCATCCTCAAAGACCCGCGCATCCTGATTCTGGACGAGGCGACCAGCGCGCTCGACAACGAGTCCGAGGCGCTGGTGCAAGCGGCGCTCGAGCGGCTGATGGTGGGCCGCACGACCTTCGTCGTCGCGCACCGCCTGAGCACCATTCGCAGCGCCGACCGCATTCTGGTGATGGACGCCGGGCGGGTGGTCGCCGACGGCACGCATGAGGGGTTGATGGCGGCAGGCGGCCTCTACCGCGAGTTGTACGAGTTGCAATTCCGGCAGCAGCAGGAGGCGCGGCGCTAGGAACTGGGCAACTGTCAGTGTGACAAGTTACCCACTTCTCATTTTCAGCGCAGCCGGCTGTGAAGTCCTTTACAAAAAGGCCCTGCAGGACGGCAAATCTCCTCTTATAAAACAGCAGAGATGTAAGACTTTTGTCGGATCAGGAACATTAAGGTCCCTTGAGACAGCGGGCGTGATTTGCCGGCCCAGGCGCGCCCGCGCTGCAAGGAGAACCCGAAGTATGGCAAAGATTCTGATCATCGACGATTCCCCCGCCGACATCCGTTTCATGACCGAGGCGCTCCGGCCGACCGGACACGCGGTCGTGAGCATCAGCGATCCGCTGGAAGCAGAGGCGATCGTCGAGCGCGAGCGGCCCGATCTGGCGCTGCTCGACGTGGTGATGCCGCAGCGCAACGGGTACGAAACCCTGCGCGCACTCAAGAAGTTGCCGGCGGCGGCGGGCCTCAAGATCGTGATCGTGTCGAGCAAGAGCGCCGAAACCGACGTGAAGTGGGGCATGCGTCAGGGCGCCGCCGACTACCTCGCCAAGCCCTACACCCCCGAACAGGTCGCCGCCCTCGTGGCGCGGCACATCTGAATGACCGACTCGCTGCTGCTGTTCCGGGTGGGCGAGCGCGTGCTGGCGTTGCCCGCCGCCGCTGCCCGGCAGGTGCGCCCGCTCGACATTCTGTCTCCCCTGCCCGGCAGCGGCGGCGCCCTGCTGGGCCTGAGCTCCGCCGCTGGCCGCGTGGTGCCGGTGGCCGACCTGCGCGCCCTGCTCGACTGGCCCGCCGACACCAGTGACCAGCACAAGGACCGGCGGGCGCCGCTGCTGCTGCTGCTCGACATCCAGGACCAGACGCTGGGCCTGCCCGTCGACGACGTGATCGGGTTTACCGAAGACCCCCAGACCCCCGGTGATGAGCTGCTCTCGTCCGAAACCCTGCTGGGCAGCTTTCAGGACGGGCACCGGGGGCACCTGCTGCACCCCGAGCTGCTGCTCAGCGCCCTCACCCGGCGCCTGAGCCCGGCCTGACCCGGCCCCTCCTGCTTCCGGCCCCTCCTGCTCCGGCCCCCGCCGCTTTTCCCCTTTTCCCACAGGTACGCAACCCATGTCGCAACAAGCCGAACTCAACCGTCTCGAGCCTCCTTTTTCCCGTCAGAACCGCAAGTCCAGCGACCTTTCGCGCGCGCCCCAGCGTTCGGGGCTGCTGGGCCGGCTGGGTATCGGCCAGAAGCTCGGGCTGATGGCGCTGAGCCTGGGCGTGCCGGTGGTGGGCCTGGCCGCGTGGCAGGCCACCCAGCAGCTGTCGCGCATCAACCACACCGTGACGCAGCTCCACGGCCTTCAGCAGACCGAGCCGCTCGCCGCCGTGCAGTCGGGCATGTACCTCTACGTGTACGGCCTCACCCACGACGACCCACAGGAACGCGCCAAAGGGGAAAAGGAAGCCTCGCAGGGCTTTGCGACCCTGGCGCCGCTGCTGCGGGGTCGCCCGGCGCAGCAGCTCAAGGCGACGCAGCAGGACTGGCAGGCGCTGCAACTCACCGCCGATTCCGCCGACAGCCGCGCCATCCTCGGCGCCTACGAAGCCCTGAGCCGCAACAACCAGCAACTGCTGGTGGACGACATGCTCAGCGCCGCCGGACTCGACAGCGAGCAAGACCCCGCGCTCGGCTCCTTGATCATGGCCAACCAGCGCCGCATCCCCAAACTGTCGTCCGAGCTTCAGCTGGCCGCCCTGACCGCCGACATGCTCACCCTGACCCCGAACGACGCCGGGCTGCGCCAGCAACTGCTGCGCCACACCGCGATCATCAGCGACGTGCTCGACGCTTACCGGGGTGACCTGGCGCGCGCCTACTCGCTGCGCCCCGAGCTGCGGCAGACCCTTCAGGCACCCACCGACAAGATGACCCGCGCCATCGACGACAGCCTTCAGCGCGCGCAGGCCGGGCTCGACAAAGGCACCTACGGCGACGCCCTCGCCAAGAGCTACAGCCTCAGCCTCAACAGCCTGCGCGACTCGTACATCGCCACCATCACCTCGGTCGGCCAGGAACTGCTGGGCCGCGCCAAGGGCGGGTACGTGACGCTGGCCTTGCAGTTCGGCCTGCTGCTGCTGCTGCTCGGGGCCGTCGCCGCGCTGCTGTTTGCCCTGATGCGCGCCATCACGCGGCCCCTCTCGCAGCTCACCGACGCCTCGCGCCAGCTGTCGGCAGGCGACCTGAACGTAGACGTGCCGGTCACCACTCAGGACGAACTCGCGCTGCTGAGCCGGTCGTTCAACGACGCCGCCGCCGAGCTGCGCCGCAACCAGTTGCGGGTGGACCAGGAACGCGAGGAAGCCCAGCAGATGCAAAGCAACATCGGGGAGTTCCTCGACGTGACGATGGACATCGCCGACGGCGACCTCACCCGGCGCGGCAAGGTCACCGACGACGTGCTGGGCAACGTGGTGGACTCGATCAACCTGATGGTGGGCGAACTCGCCGACACGCTGCGGGAGGTGCAGGGCGCCTCGCAGTCGGTCAACCAGGGCTCGGCGCAGATGCTCACGACCACCGCCCAGATCGGCCAGGGTTCGCAGCTCACCGCCGAGCAGTCGCGCCGCCTCGCCGAGCGGGCCGCCGAGATCAGCCTGCGGATTCAGGACCTCGCCCGCAGCGCTCAGGACAGCGCCGCCGCCGCGCAGCAGGCACTTCAGACCTCACAGCAGGGGCAGCAGGCCGTGCAGGGCACCTTGCAGGGGATGGCCGCCATCCGCGAGGGCACCCAGGACGTGGCGCAGACGATGCAGGCGCTGAGCGAGCGCTCCGAGCAGATTCAGGGCATCGTGGACACCATCACCCAGATTTCGAGCCAGACCAACTTGCTTTCGCTGCACGCTTCCATCGAGGCGGCGGGCGCGGGTGAAGCCGGCAGCCGCTTTGCCGTGGTGGCCGACGAAGTGCGCCAGCTCGCCGAGCAGACCAACGAAGCCACCGGGCGCGTGGCCGCTCTGATCACCACGCTGCAAAGCGACATCGCGCAGGTCCGGCAGGGCGTGCAGAGCAGCGCCGCGCAGGTGGAGAAGGGCTACCGGGTGGCCGAGGAAGCCGGGAGCCGCCTGCAAGAACTCGGAGACATCGCGCAGCGGTCTGCGCAGCTCGCCGGGCAGATGTCGGACGTGTCGGGCGCCCAGGCGCGGGACATCGAGCAGCTCGGGCAGGGCGTGCAGGACATCGCCGCGCTTGCCGAGGGCGCCCAGCAGTCGGTGCAGCGGGGTCGCGGCGCCGCCGAGCAGCTGCGCGCCCTGGCGACCCAGCTCGATCAGAGCCTCAGCCGTTTCCGCTTGGGCTGAACTTCCCATTCCAGCCTGAGCTGAGCCGCCTGATCCTTCTCTCCCTTCTTTTTTCTCCGATGTTTGCAGGAGCCGAAATGCTACAGAATGTTCCCAGCACCGAACTTGCCGCGCGGCCTGCACCGGGCCGGCAGGCGGCTTCCGGTCCTTCCCTTCCCCGCGCGCCCCGCTGGATCGACCGCCTGAGTGTGGCCCAGAAACTGGGGCTGGCCGGCGCTTTGTTTTTCGTGCCGTTGGTGGTCAACGTGACCGCCGCCGCCTCCACCCTGATGCGCATCGTGCAGCCGGTCGCCGGGGCCGAGCAGATCATGCCGTTCGTCAACGCGACCACCGACTTGCAGCGCGCCCTCGACGACCTGACGCTCGCAGCGAGCGCCCAGACGAGCCCCGCCGCGGCCCGGCAACGGGCCGAGCAGGCCCTGACGCAGCTCGGCGCTCTGCTCGACTCCGAGGCCTCGACCAACCCCATCAGCCCCCTGCCCGAGATCCGGCGGGAACTGCGCCAAACGCTGCAGTTCGCCAACTTCAGGGCGCAGGTGGAGCGTTACCTCGCCCTGCCCCCCAGCGGGGACCGGGTGAGCAGCTACGGCACGGTGAACAGCGCCGTGCAAAATGTGCTCAAAAACATCACGCAGGCGAGTTCGCTCGACCTCGGCGGGGGCCAGCACACCATGTACCTGTTGCAGCGCGCCGCGCTGGGTGACGGCCTGATGGGGCTGCGCAGCAACCTCGTGCAGGCCGAGCTGCTCAACGACCGCCTGCGCCGCGGCGCTCCCAACGCCAGCGCCGACCGCACCCGGCTTTCGGCGCTCGTGACCCATATGAGCACGGAGGTGGGGCAGACCCAGGAGGCGCTGAACGACGCCGTGCGGGAGCGCCCCGAACAGGCCCGGGCACTGAGCAGCGAGATGCAGCAGCTGAGCAACATGATGTCGCTGGTCCTGGGCAACCTGCGCGCCGCGGCGTCCGGCGCCGGGGGCAGCACCTCACAGGCCCTGATCGACCGCAACCTGCAGAAGATCGACCGGCTCTACGCCCAGACGAGCGCGGCCCTGTCGCAAGAAGGGAAAAACTTCCAGGACGAATACGTCCGCAAGGGGATCGTCAACGGCCTGATCACTTTGCTCATCACTGCTCTGGCGACCTGGTTGCTGGTCTACATCCTGCAGCGCATCGTGCGCCAGCTGCGGCAGCTGACCACCAACGCGCAGGCGCTCACCGACGGGAACCTCAACATTCACCTGCCGGTCACGACCTCCGACGAGCTCGGCGTCCTGACCAGCTCCTTCAACGAGGCGGCGGCGCAGTTGCGGACCAACGCCGAGCGCGTCGAGCAGGAACGTCTCGAATCCCAGCGCCTCCAAGACCACATCGGCCAGTTCCTCGACGTCACCATGGACATCGCCGAAGGTGACCTCACCAAGCGCGGCGTCGTCACCGAGGACATCCTCGGCAACGTCGTCGATTCCATCAACCTCATGACCGACGAACTCGCCACCACCCTGCAGCAGGTTCAGGCCGCCTCCGCCTCCGTCTCCGGAGGCTCAAAGCAAATGCTCGGCACCACCGAGGCCATCCAGCAGGGCGCGCAGCTCACCGCCGCCGAGGCCCAGCGGGTGGCCGAGCAGGTCAGCCAGATCACCGCCGGGATTCGCCAGATGGCGCACAACGCCCAGACCTCGGCGCAGACGGCGCGTGAGGCGCTGCTCGCCTCACAGCAGGGGCAAGAGGCGCTGCAAGAGACGTTGGGGGGGATGCAGAACATCCGGCGGGAAGTGCAGCAGGTGTCCAAGCGCATCAAGACATTGGGCGACCGCTCGCTCGAGATTCAGGAAATCGTCGATACCATCTCCCAGATCGCCGAACAGACCCACCTGCTTGCCGTGAACGCCTCCATCGAGGCGGCGGGCGCCGGGGAGGCCGGGGGCCGCTTCGGGATCGTCGCGGACTCGGTGCGCAAACTGGCGAACACTTCCGCGCAGGCAACCACCCGTATTGCGGGCCTGATCAAGAGCGTGCAGGCCGAGGTGCAGGACGTGATCGTGGAGGCCGAGGAAGGCACCCGTGAGGTGGAGCAGGGCTACCGCATCGCCGGCAGCGCCGGTCAGCGTCTCCAGGACATTGGTGAGCTCACCGAGCGCTCGGCGCAGCTTGCCGAAAGCATCGCGGCCTCGACCCAGGAGCAGGTGCAGAGCGTGGAGCGGGTGAACGCGGCGGTGCAGCAGATCGCCGAAGTGGCGCAGCGTTCGGAAAGCGCGGTGCAGCAGGGGCGCACAGCGGCGCAGCAACTCGAAGACCTCGCCCGGCAACTCGACACCAGTCTCGCCCGCTTCCGTCTGCCGGGCTAAGGCGCTCCTTTTCGCGTCTCCCCTCCTCTCCTTTCCCATACGGACTGCGCTCCATTCCAGCACAGGCAGAAAAGCGCCGCCTGCGCTTCCATACCGCGAAACCCGTCTTTTTCCTACTCGCATCCGCTCGGATTGAATCCGAAACAACAGGATTCACTCGGAATCCGTATCCCTTATTTCCGACCCTGCCAGGAGGCTGCCCATGACCTACGCTCCCGATCCCGCTGCCGCGCATCCGGCGGCCCCCGCACGGCGCGATCAGCCGTCTCCCTCCTCACGTTCCCCGCGCGCCGGTTTTCTCAGCCGCCTCAGCGTGGGCCAGAAGCTGCTGCTCAGCAGCCTGACCCTGGGCCTGCCGCTGCTCGGCACCGGCCTGGCGCTCGCCAACGGCGCCCGGCAACAACAGCAACTCGCCGTGCGGGCCGCCGAAACGACCCAGTACTACGACCAGTTGCTGAAAGTGCAGCGCGACCTGACCGCCCTGCGCGCAGCGAGCAATGTCCGGCCCAGCCCCGCCGTCTTGAATGAACTCGAACAGGCCGCGAACGGGCTGGCTGCGGCCCCCACCCTGACCCCGGAAAGCCGGACGGTCGCCACCGCCGTCGGTCAGCAGGTCATGTCGGTGGCCGAGCAGCTGCGCGAGCACAGGCTCAACCCGGCCCAGCTCGACCACCTGACGACCAACATTCTGTCCGGTGACCTGCGCGACCTGTTTCGTCGGCCCGCCCGCGACGGGGGGCTGCTGACCGGCGGGTCCTTCGAGTCGCAGGCGCTCGCCACCATGATTTCCGTACGCTTGCCCAGCGACTTTTTGAACCTCAACACGACGACGGGCGACCTGTCGCGCTTGCTGACCCAGGAGCGCGCCGCCCAGGGCAAAACCCTCAGCGCGGAGCAGCGACTTCAGGCCCAGCGGCTGCTGCTGCAAGGACAAAGCGAAAGCGGGGTGCTGGAGCGCGATATCGAGGAACTGTTCAGCAACGTGCCCCAGGCCGGCGTTGACCTGAGTCCGGCCCTGACTGCGGCCCTCAACACTTCCCGGCAGATGCTCGCCGCCGCCGAAGCGCAGCTGGGCCAGCCCCTTACCCCCCAGACGGTCAACACGCTGCGCCGCGCCGACGAAGCCCAGGTGGAGGCCCAGTACGCCGCGCTCCGGGCCATCAACGACAGCATGAGCCAGAGCTTCGGGCAGCTGCAACAGCAGGCCACCCGGCGCCTCGCCCTGCTGCTCGGCGGCCTGGCGCTGCTGCTCGCGCTGGTGCTGCTCGTCAACCGCGCCCTGCTGCGCTCGATTCTGCGCCCGCTGGAACAGCTTACCTCGGCGTCCAAGCAGCTCGCCAGCGGCAACCTCGCCGTCAAGCTGCCGGTGACCTCCAACGACGAGTTCGGCACCCTGGCGACGAGCTTCAACGAAGCCGCCACCCAGCTGCGCGCCAGCGCCGAGCGCACTGAGCAGGAGCGCGTGGAAGCCCAGCGGCTCCAGAACAACATCGGTCAGTTCCTCGACGTCACCATGGACATCGCTGAAGGCGACCTCACCAAGCGCGGCGTCGTCACCGAGGACATCCTCGGCAACGTCGTCGACTCCATCAACCTCATGACCGACGAACTCGCCGCCACCTTGCAGCAGGTTCAGGCCGCGTCCGCCTCCGTGTCCGGAGGCTCAAAGCAAATGCTCGGCACCACCGAAGCCATTCAGCAGGGCGCGCAGCTCACCGCCGCCGAGGCCCAGCGGGTGGCCGAGCAGGTCAGCCAGATCACCGCGACCATCCGTCAGATGGCGCAGAACGCCCAGACTTCTGCCCAGACGGCGCGTGAAGCGCTGCTCGCCTCGCAGCAGGGGCAAGAAGCGCTTCAGGAAACGCTGGGGGGGATGCAGAACATCCGGCGGGAAGTGCAGCAGGTGTCCAAGCGCATCAAGACATTGGGCGACCGCTCGCTCGAGATTCAGGAAATCGTCGATACCATCTCCCAGATCGCGCGGCGCACCAACCTGCTGGCGCTCAACGCCTCGGTGGAAGCGGCGGGCGCGGGCGACGCGGGCGGACGCTTCGGCGCCGTGGCCGATGAAATTCGTCAGCTCGCCACGACCTCAGCGCAGGCGACGACGCGCATCGCGGGGCTGATCAAGAGCGTGCAGGCCGAAGTGCAGGACGTGATCGTGGAAGCCGAAGAAGGCACCCGCGAAGTGGAGCAGGGCTACCGCATCGCCGGCAGCGCCGGGCAACGCCTACAGGACATCGGTGAACTGACGGAGCGCTCGGCGCAGCTCGCTGAAAGCATCGCGGCCTCGACCCAGGAGCAGGTGCAGAGCGTGGAGCGGGTGAACGCGGCGGTGCAGCAGATCGCCGAAGTGGCGCAGCGCTCGGAAAGCGCGGTGCAGCAAGGACGCAGCACGGCGCAGCAGCTCGAAGACCTCGCCCGTCAACTCGACACCAGCCTCGCCCGCTTCCGCCTGCCAGAGCCGGGCAGCGCGTAAGAAGCCTGCAACGAACAGAAAGGTAGCGTGATGGTTATGGCCCACAGCGAACTGCTTGAGAGCTTTAGAGAGGAGGCCGCCGAGGTCCTGAGCGGCCTGGAAGAGGGGGTCACCGGCCTGCGGACGCTGAGCGGGGCCGCCGGACACGCCCACGACACGCCGGAACTCGCCGCCCACCTGGGCGACCTGAGTGTGCTCGCCCACCGCCTGCGCGGGAGCGCCGCCCTGTACGGCTACGCGCAGCTCTCCACCCTGGCCTCGCTGCAAGAGCGGCTGCTCGACGCCCGCCCGCAACTCGACCGCGAGCAGCACCAGGAATTCCTGACCCTGCTCGAACAGGTCAACGCGGCGCTGCGCCAGGGCCTGAGCCGCTTGCAGGCCGGGGGCGACGACCACGACCTGGGGCTGCTCTTCGCCCGCTCGGGCGGGGCCACCACGTTGCAGCGTCTCCTCCAGCAGCGGCCCGACGCCTTCCAGATTCGGGCCTCGCGGCTGCACCATGCGCCGCCCAGTGATACTCCTTCCGAAACTGCTGAAGACGCCCCGGCGCCCCTCACGGTGGCCCAGGAAGTGCAGGCCTTCGTGCGCGACAACGCCGAGGTCTGGGAGTACTTCGCGCCCGAAGTGCACGAGCACCTCGCCAGCCTGCGCGAACAGCTCGGGCGCGGCGAGGACGCCGACCTCCAGGTGATGTTCCGCGCCGCCCACACCATCAAGGGCAGTGCGTACATGGTGGGCTTGCCGCCGCTGGGCGACTTCGCGCACGGTATGGAAGACCTGCTGGGCGCCGCCCGCGAGGGAGCGGTCAGCCTGAGCAGCGACGTGCGCGGCCTGCTCGCCGAGGCCACCGACACCATCGGCGACCTGCTGACGGTGGCCGCTGGCGCCGATGGCGCGGCGCTCCCCGCGCAACTCACCGCCGTCACCGCGCGGTGCGCTCGGCCCACAGCGGTGAGCAGACCCCGGTGCCGCCCATGTCGGCGGCGGCTCCGGTTGTGGCTCCTGTCCCGGCCCCTGCTCCCGCCGCCGCGACCAGCATCCGTGTGCCGGCGGCGCGCCTCGAAGGGCTGATGGACCAGCTCGGCGAACTCGTGACCGCCCGCGCCCGCATGACGCAGCTCCTGTCACGTCTCGACGAGTTGCAGGGCAGCATGACCGCCAGCCAGGAGCGGTTTCAGCGCACCGTGCGTGACTTCGAGGAGCGTTACCTCAACCCCGACATGGTGCGCGAGGAAGGCGCGGCCCCCACGACCCGCATGGGCGGCCTTGACCTTTCTCAGCAGTTCGCCGAGCTCGAATTCGACACCTACAACGACCTGAACATCCTTTCGCGCTCGATTACCGAGCTGTCCGCCGACTTCGCCGAAGTGCGCCGGCGCCTGAGCGACACCGCGGCCGAGCTGTCCGAGGAAAACGAGCAGCTCGGCAAACTCGTGCGCCGCCTGCGCCTCGACGTGAACCAGACCAGCCGCGTGGCCTTCTCGCAAACGACCGCCCGCCTGCGGCGCTGGGCGCGCGAGCAGCAGGCCGACCTGACCCTGCAAGTCGAGGGCGAGGACGTGCTGATCGAAAGCGGCATCCTGCAACGTATCAGCGACCCGCTGCTGCACCTGCTGACCAACGCCGCGTACCACGGGCTGGCGAGCGAAAGCGCCGAAAGCCGCCGCGCCGCCGGCAAAAACCCCCAGGGCACCGTCTGGATTCGCGCCGCCGAACAGGGCAACTTTCTGGAAGTCACGGTGGCCGACGACGGGCAGGGCCTGGACTACGCCCGCATCCGCGAGCGGGCGCTGGAGCGCGGGCTGCGTTCGGCGCAGGAACTCGAACAGCTCAGCAGCGACGAACTCGGGCGCCTGATTCTTCTTCCCGGCTTTTCCACCGCCCGCGAGGTCGGCAACGTGGCCGGGCGTGGGGTGGGGCTGGACGTGGTCGCCACGGCGGTTCGTCAGCTCGGCGGCGAGCTGCTGATCAGCTCCGAGCGCGGCGTAGGCACAGCGTTTACCCTGCGTGTGCCGACCACGCAGCGCATCATGGACGTGCTGCACCTCGACCTGGGGGCTGGCCACCACGCCGCCCTGCCGGTGGGCAGCGTCCGCTCGCTGCGCGACGTGCCGCTCGGCGACCTGCGCCGCGACGACGGGCAACTGTGGCTCGACTTCGGCGGCCAGCCG
Source organism: Deinococcus radiodurans R1 = ATCC 13939 = DSM 20539 (assembly GCF_000008565.1). Lineage (GTDB taxonomy): Bacteria > Deinococcota > Deinococci > Deinococcales > Deinococcaceae > Deinococcus > Deinococcus radiodurans. The sequence goes on from NC_001264.1 coordinate 397,198, forward strand.
GTGCCGGTGGTGGACGCCCGGCCCATCTGGGGGCACGCGCCGCAGGATACGGACACCGAAGCGCACCTCGCCGTGGTGTCGAGCATTTCCGGCCTGCTCGCCCTGCGCGTGCACGACTTCGGGGACATCGAAGAAGTCGCCGTGACCGCGCCCAGCGGCCTGCTCGCGCCGCTCGACTACCTCGCGGGGATGGCGGTGTCGGGGACCGGACAGGTGCTGGCGATTCTCGACCCGGCGGGCGTGCTGCGCCTGAGCCGCCGCCCCGCCACCTGGCTGGGTCAGGCCCAGCGGCAAGTCCAGGCGACTGGCAACCAACGTTTGCTGCTGGTGGACGACTCGCTGAGCGTGCGCCGGCTGGTGGGCCGCATGCTCGAACGCGGCGGTTATCAGGTGGTCACGGCGAGCGACGGCCAGGAAGCGCTCGACCTGCTGCAACAGGACGCCGACTTCGGCGCGGTGGTCACCGACCTCGAAATGCCGCGCGTCAACGGCTACGAACTGCTCTCCGCCGTCCGCGCCCGCCCTGCCACCGCCGGGCTTCCCATGCTGGTCATGACCACCCGCGCCGGGGAAAAACACCAGCGGCTGGCCTTCCAGCTCGGCGCCGACGACTACTTCACCAAGCCGGTCAACGAGGCGCTGCTGCTGCGCCGCCTGGGCACCTTGCAGCAGGCGCAGCAGGCCGGGGTGAGCGCGTGACCGCCGTCCCCCGTTCTCCGGCCCGGCCCGAACTCGTGTCCGCCCTGCCGATTCTGACCATCCTCAACGACCCCGACCGGGCGGCGATGTACCGCCACCTCGCCGGGCAGGCGGGGGTGCCGACCATCGAGGCGGAGGGGGCGCTGCACGCCCTGACGCAGCTCGAGCGTATGCCGGTGGCGGCCATCATCTGCGACGCCCAGATGGAAGACATGAGCGGCGAGGACTTCCGCGAAGTGGTCACCGCCGAGGAAAGCACCCACGACGTGCCGGTGTACGTGCTGCCGCAGTTGCCGGAAGCTGGAAATGGGGACGCCGGGGCGCTGCCCACCAGCCCGCAGGTGCTCGGCGAAGTGCTGACCGAACTGGGCCTTTCACCCGCTCAGCTCCCGGTGCCGCTGCGGACAGGCGCCCCGGCGCACCTGCACGGCGACCTCTCGCAGTTCAGCCTGCCCGAATTCCTGAACTGGGTGGCCGAAATGCGCTTTTCCGGGCACTGGCTGGTCACGGTCAGCAGCCGTCAGGGCGCCGCGCAGCCGCTGGCCGGACATCTGGTGATGCGCGGGGGCGACCTCGTGTACGCCGAGTGCGGCGGGCACAGTGGCAAGGCCGCCGTCTTCACGTTGCTCCAGGCCATCGAGGAATACCGCGACGCCATCTTTCACTTCTACCTCGCCGAGGCGCCGGACGACGTGCGCTCGCCCGACCTGCACGCGGCCACGCCCCGGCTGCTGATCGAACTGGCGGTGGACCTCGACCACCACGCCGCCGGGCACAGCCTGCACTGATTGTGTCGCCCGTACGGCGCCTGTTTTTCCACTGAAGCTGCTTTCCCGCCTTCTTGACGTTTTCTCTTCCGACTGGAGCCCTTTTTCATGCCTGACATCCTCATCGTCGACGACAGCATCAGCGTGCGTAAAGCGCTGGAAATCACCCTTCGCAACCACAACGTCTCCAGCGCCAGCGCCGTGAGCGCCGAGCAGGCCCTCGAGCGCCTCGCCGAAGACCCCGGCGCCTTCGACCTGCTGATGATCGACGTGATCATGCCCGGCAAAAGCGGCGTGGAGCTGTGCGAGGAACTCAAGGCCGACCCGCGCTACGCCGCGCTGCCCGTCATCCTGATGAGCGGCAACGTGGACGACGAGGTCAAGGAACAGGCGCAGCAGGTCGGCGCCGAGGGCCTGCTGAAAAAGCCTTTCCGCTCCGAGGAACTCATTCCCCTCGTTCAGAGCACCCTCGAAGACGCGCGGGAACGCCGCCAGCACGCGGCAGACGCGGTGCAGCCCCCGGCACCCGCCACCGAACAACCGGCAGCCGAGAAGATGGACGACGCGGCGCTCACCGCGCTCTCGGACCTGCTCCAGACCTACGAGGACCACCCCCGCGTGCGCGACGTGGTGATGCTCGACCGCCAGGGCCAGCCGCTGCGTCAGACCGGCAACGTGCTGCCCGAGAACATCCAGCTGTTCGCCCGTTTCTTCACCAACACGGCGGGTGTGCTGGGCAAGCAGATGCTCGGCGAGGACATTCAGGACGTGACCATCCGCTACGGCGGGCACGAGATGGTGATTCACAACCTGCCCGAGCACTTCGTGGTGGTGCTGATGGGCGAGGGGCAGCCCAGCCTGCAAGCCTGAATCCCGTCAGGGCTGCGCTCCCGGCAGCCACTCCCACGCCACGCCGAGGCCCCCGAGCAGCCGCTCGACCTCGGCGTGGCGTTCGCCGCTCACCACGTCCCGAATGAGAATCCGCTCGACCCGGCCCGGCCAGGCGCGGACGAACGCCGCGTAAATCTCCGGGTCGCGCTCACCGCTGTCGCCGAGCAGGGTGAAGGTGGCCCCGGTCTGCCGGGCGAGGGTATCGAGCGCCTGTCCCTTGTGCTGGGCGCCGGACACGCTGGGAAAATCGCGCAGCAGCAGCGGCCCGGCGGGAAAGCCACGCGTGCCCAGCAGCTCCTGCAATGGGGCGCCGAGTCCTTCGGGGCTGTTGCTGAGGTACACCATCGGCCCCCGCGCCGCCTCCGCTTGCAAGAGGGCCTGCACCCCCGGAAACACCGGACGCGTCAGCGCGTTTTGCCGCAGGATGCGCGCCGCGCCGCCCTGCCGCACGCCGGTCACGATGACGGTGTCGTCAAGGTCGGTCACAGTAAGGTGAGCGGCCCTGTTCAACTGCCAGTCGGGCGCCGCCTGTGCCCCGGCGCCCGGCACCTCCACCCGCACCGCTCCGGCCCCCGGCGGCAGCGTGCAGGCGGCGTGGCCCCGATCATCGGTCTGGGTGTTCACCGTCTCTCCCCTTTCCGGCGTGCAGCGCACCGGCACCCCGGCAAGCGGGTTGGGCAGCAGTTGCGAGAGGGTCCGCAGCACATTCACCGCCGCGCTGTCTTCTGCCCGCGCCGGGCGCTGGCCCCAGGGGTCGTCCTCGGCGACGCGCACTTCCACCCGGCCCGGCTGCGGGTGGGCAAGCAGGGTGAGCTGCGCGGCGCTGGCACTGGCGGGAAGCAGGGTGAGGATGGCATAGGTCAGGGCAATGCGGCGCAGCGTCATTTCGCCTGACAGGCTGCCATGAAGTCGTCCGGTTCATCCAGATGCAGGCTGACCCGCCGCGCCTCGCGCTCGCTGCCGAAGAGGCCCCAGAGCCGCACCGGCTCGGCAAAGGTCAGGGTCACGTTGGGCTTCACGTCAATGGCGATCCTCAGGGCGTCCCCGTCGGTTTCAAGGCAATAGGGCGCGGCCCCGGCTACGTTCGCCAGCGGGGTGCTGCCGGTCCAGTGCAGGCCACTGCGGAGGTACAGCCGCTGCCCTCCGACTGTCACCGGGCGCAGACTCAGGGCGCGGGCATAGGCGAGGAGCCAAATGGCGCCCAAGACTTCCAGCACGGTCCAGCCCCACGCTGCCGACTCATTCCAGCGGGCGAGCAGGACGTGGGCCAGCAGGCCTTCCACCAGAGTGGCGAACAGCAGCAGCGTGACGGTGGCTGAAGTCGCCGTGCCCCGGCGGGTGCCGAACGGTTGGCCGGTGGGCAGGCGAGGCCGCCGCACGAGATGGCTGAGCATCAGCATGTCCTGAAGCACCAGCCGGACCCCGCGTGGCTGCGCCGAAAAGCGCGACCAGTACGCGTAGACCCGTTCCAGGTCATCCAGTTCGGCGTACCCCTCCGGCAGCGGCGTCCGCAGCCCGCGCCACGCGAACGCCGCGCCCACCAGCAGGCCGAACGCTTCCAACCACAGGGAGTGCCGCAACAACGGAAACACCAGACCGGCGAGCGCCACGCCGCGCAGCACGATGCCGAGCAGGGGCCGCCAGTGCCGTTCCTGGCGCGGTGTGACCAGAAAAACGAGGGCGGCGGTGGTGAGGGTCGCGTCGAAAAGGGCCGCGTGCGCGAGGCGCGGCGTGTCTTGCGGAAAGCGCACGCTCAGGGCCAGCGCCGCTGTCAGGACAAACGCGGGCCACAGCCAGGCCAGGCGGCGAGGAAAGGGGACCGCACGCAGCGTTTGCACCATGAGTCAGGGTAGATGAAGCGCAACTGACGAAGTGTCCCATCCACCCTAGCCCCGTCCTCCAGCCACGCGGCACAGCCCGCTAGATTGACCGCATGAAGTACGTCTCCACCCGCAGCCAGACCGACCTCGGCAGCTTTTGCGATGTGCTGCTCTCCGGCCTCGCGCCCGACGGGGGGCTGGCGATGCCCGCTTTCATCCCGACCTTCAGCGCGGCGGAGCTGGAGGCCCTGCGCGGCCTGAGCTACCCCGACCTCGCCTACGCGGTGATGCGGCCCTTCATCTCCGACATCCCCGAGGCCGACCTGCGGGCGCTGCTGCACGCGACCTACCGCGCCGAGGTGTTCGGCAGCCCGGACATTACGCCGCTGACACCCCTGGGCGAGTCGGGACTTTACCTGCTCGAACTCTCCAACGGCCCCAGCCTCGCCTTCAAGGACATGGCGATGCAGTTTATGGGGCACGCCTTCGAGTATGTGCTGGAAAAGCGCGACCAGCGCGTGAATATCCTCGGCGCGACGTCGGGCGACACCGGCAGCGCCGCCGAGTACGCGATGCTCGGCAAGGCGCGGGTCAACGTCTTCATGCTCTCGCCGCAGGGCCGCATGAGCGCCTTTCAGCAGGCGCAGATGTACAGCCTGAATGAGCCAAATATTTTCAACATCGCCATCGAGGGCGTGTTCGACGACTGCCAAGACCTCGTGAAAGAGGTGAACGCCGACGCGGAGTTCAAGGCGAAGTACCACATCGGCGCCGTCAACTCGATCAACTGGGGCCGGGTGCTCGCGCAGGCGGTGTACTACTTCCGGGCGTACTTTGCGCTGGGACTGCCTGCGGATGCCGAGGCCGATTTCTCGGTGCCGAGCGGCAATTTCGGCAACGTGTTCGCCGGCTACCTCGCCAAACGGATGGGCCTGCCGGTCGGCCAGCTCATCGTTGCCAGCAATGAAAACGACGTGCTGCACGAGTTTTTCACCACCGGCAGCTATCACGTCCGCCCGGCAGCGCGGGTGGCGGTCACGTCGAGCCCCAGCATGGACATCGGCAAGGCGAGCAACTTCGAGCGCTACCTCTACCTGATTGCCGGGGCCGACGCGGTGCAGACGGCGGGCTGGTGGGACGAAGTCGGCGCGGGCCGCCCGGTGGAACTGCGCGACACGGCGCACTGGCCGGAGATTCAGAGCAGCGGCTTTCGCGCGGGCAAAAGCACCCACGCCGACCGGCTGGCGACCATCCGGCGGGTGGACGAGCAGTTTGGCCGCCTGATCGACCCCCACACCGCCGACGGCGTGCTGGCCGGCGAGGGGTTCCGGCGCAGCGGCGTGCCGATGGTCTGTCTGGAAACCGCCCTGCCCGCTAAATTCGAGGAAACGGTGCGCGAGGCGGTGGGCCGCGTGCCCGAGCGCCCCACACGCTTTGTCGGCATCGAAAGCAAGGAGCGCTTCTGCGACGTGCTGCCCAACGACGCGGCGGCGCTCAAGGCATATCTGGCGGCTAAACTCGGCTGAAGTCAGCGGTTCAAGGCAACGACCTACCCGTCACGCCCCCAACGCGACACCCGGCGAATGACCCAGGCGATTGCCAGCAGCGACAGCAGATAAGACCCGAAACCCCAGACCCAGAACGCCCGCTCGCTCGCTATCTTCTGAGTCAGGTACTCGAAGTTCTGACCGAAAAACCCCGTGAGGAAGGTCAGCGGCAGAAAAATGGTGGACACCACCGTGAGCTGCCGCGCCACCTCACTCTGTTGCTGAGCGGCGAGCGACTGGTACACGTCGAACACCCGCTGACTCAGGTCGCGCTCGGCGCCGAGGCGTTCGACCACCCCTATCGCGTGGTCGTGGACATCGCGGTAGTACGGCGCCTGGGCCGGGCCGCCGACAGGCGCCTCCTCCGGCGCGTGCACGAAAGTTGGCAGGGTGTCGCGCAGCGACAGGGCGACGGTGTAAGCCTCATGGGTGACTTCCTCAAGCGAAAAAATGCGCTGAAGCAGCTCGGGATGCACGACCTGGCTGCGCGTCATCGTCGTGCGGACCTCGCGCAGTTCGCGCTCAATCTGGTCGGTCAGCTCGCGCAGATTGTCCACGATGGTGTCCAGAATCACGTAGGTCAGCGAACTGGCACTGGAACGCCACGCGGCGGGGACAAGTTGCCAGCGCTCCACGATTTCCTCGTCGGCGAACAGCGGCTGATGCTGAATGGTCAGTACGAACCGTTGCCCGATAAACAGCGCCATTTCGTGCAGTTGCAAGCGGTCCTGCGACGGCAAGGAGGCGCCGTGCAGCACCACGAACCAGAAGGTGTCGTAGGGCTCCACCTTGACCCGCTGCCCACCCACGAGCGCGTCCTCGATCGCCAGCGGGTGCAGGTCGAACGGCTCGCGCAGGGCTTCGAGGTCGGCGGGGTCCGGGTTGACCAGATCGAACCACACGAACGCCTGCGGGTCGTCCAGCAGCCCACGCGCGAGGTTCAGGTCCAGCGGAAGGTGCCGCACCTTGCCGTCCCGGAACACATGCGCCTCGGCATGGGGCGCGGGTTGACCACTTCCATCCAGCAAAGGGTCGCCCGGTCCGGCGTCTGTCGGAGGACGTGGCGGCGCCGACTGGGAAGAAGGAGACGTGGCATCCGCAGCGGGAGAAGCGGCCATGCGCCACATCATAAGCGCCGCTGTGCTCGCTGCCGACCGAGGAGTCAGGGAAAACGACAAAAGCTGTGTAGGGCTCGCCGACGCTCAGGCCGGCGAATCGGCTAGAGTCCGCCTCACTCATGGCCCGGCCCTCCTCTCCCCCCGGCAACGAGCTGTCCACCGACCCCGCTCAGCTCGAAGGGCTGCTGCGCGAAAACGCCGAAATCAACCGCCTGCTGCGCGAACAGGCCGAGCTGGGGCTCACGCAGCTTCACCGGCCCATCGAGCAACTCGGGGTGCTGCTCAGCCGCCCGGCGGTGGTCGTCACGGCGTTTGTCCTGTTTCTGCTGTGGATCGTGCTCAACCTCGACATCAAGGTGATCACCCACAAGCCCTGGGACGAGCCGCCGTTTTTCTGGCTTCAGGGACTGATCGGGCTGCTGAGCCTGATTACCACCGTGACTGTGTTAATTTCACAGGCGCGGCAGGCGCAACTCGCCGAGCAACGGGCGCAACTTCAGTTGCAGATCGTCCTGCTCACCGAGCAGCGCAGCGCCAAGATCATCGCCCTGCTGGAAGAACTACGCCGCGACCTGCCCAACGTGCGCGACCGCCCCGACCCCGAAGCCGAGGCGCTGAAACAGGCGAGCGACCCCGAGGCCATTCTGGAAGCGCTGCAAACCCTGGAAGAAGGCGGCCCGACCAGCCTGCCTGCCAGGGAAGACGGCTGAACAGTGAGCGGTGACCGCAGACGAACCCCTATGCTGCGGGGCATGTCCCCTTCTTCCCTGCTCGACGCCGTGGTGGTCGGCGCCGGTCCCAACGGTCTCGCGGCGGCGGTCACCCTGGCGCGCGCCGGGCTGCGGGTGCAGGTGCTCGAGGCGCATGAGCGCGTGGGCGGTGGCCTGAGCAGCGCCGAACTCACCCTGCCCGGCTTCGTGCATGACGTGGGCTCGGCCATTCACCCGCTCGCCGCCGCCTCGCCCGCATTCCGGGAGTGGCCGCTGCACGCTTTCGGGCTGCGCTGGATTCACCCGCCGGCACCGCTGGGACAAACGCTCGCGGGCGGCGGCAGCGTGACGCTCGAGCGCGACCTCAGCGCGACTGCTGCGGTCCTGGGCGCCGACGGCCCCGCCTGGGAACGCCTCTTCGCGCCGCTGGTGCAGGAGTGGGAAGAGCTGCTGGACGATATTTTGCGGCCTCTCCCCCACGTGCCGCGCCACCCGTTCACGCTCGCCCGCTTCGGCCTGCGGGCGCTGCCTCCGGCTGACCTGCTGGGCCGCACGCTCTTTCGCACGCCGCAGGCCCGCGCCCTGTGGRACGGCATCGCCGCGCACACTGGGTTGCCACTGACCACGCCCGGCACCTCGGCCATGACGCTGGTGCTGGCGCTGACGGCGCACGCGGTGGGCTGGCCTTTTCCAGCAGGCGGCGCCCAGGCGCTGGCCGACGCGCTGCGGAGGTATCTGGAATATCTGGGAGGCGAGGTGATTACGGGCGTGCGCGTCAGCCAGCCGCGCGACCTGCCCCCGGCCCGTGTGACGCTGGTGGATTCCAGCCCGGCGGTGCTCCTCCGCCTGCTCGGGGACCGCGCTCCGGCGAGTTACCGCGCCGCGCTGTCCCGCTACCGCTACGGCGCGGGGATGCAGAAATTCGACTACGCGCTCAGCGGCCCGTTGCCCTGGCAAGACGAGCGGCTGCGGCGGGCGGCCACCGTTCACATCGCCGGAAGCGCCGCTGAAATCGTGGCGTCCGAAGCGTCGTTGCAGTCGGAGCGGCCCTACCTCCTCGCCGCGCAGCACAGCCTTTTTGACCCCTCACGTGCCCCGGCGGGCGGGCACACCCTGTGGGTCTACGCCCACGTCCCCAACGGCTCGGACGCCGACTTGCGGCCCCGGGTCGAAGCGCAACTCGAACGCTTTGCCCCCGGTTTCCACGAGCGGGTGCTCGCCTGCCGGGTGACCACCGCGTCGCAGCTTGAGCGCTTTAGCCCGGTCTTCGTTGGCGGCGACGTGGCGGGCGGGGCGGTGACCCTGCCGCAGCTTGTCGCGCGCCCGGTGCTGTCGGCGGCTCCCTACCGCACGCCGGTGCGCGGGGTGTATCTGTGTTCGAGCTCCACGCCTCCCGGTGGCGGCATTCACGGCATGTGCGGGGTCAACGCGGCACGAACGGCGCTGGCAGACGAGTTCGGCTTCAGGAAGTAAAGCCGCCCTCAGCCGGGCAGGTCCACACAAAATTCGCTTAAGGCCCCTGCAACCCGCCACGCCCCCAGCTTCGGCACACTGGGCAGCAGGAGACCTCATGACCAACGACGACAAGACCAAGCAGGCCAATGGCCAGCCCGAAACCGCCGCCACCGAGAACATGCCGCAGGAGGTGCCCGCCGAAACCCAGGAGCAGCAGCCCGGCAGCGAAGCCGAAATGAGCCTGGCCCCGGTGGTCATCCGTGACGATTACCGGGGCAGCGACAAGCTGAAGGGCAAGGTGGCCCTCATCAGCGGCGGCGACAGCGGCATCGGGCGCGCGGTGGCCGTGCATTTTGCCCGCGAGGGGGCCGACGTGGCGATCTTGTACCTCGACGAGCACCAGGACGCGCGGGACACCCTGAAGATGGTGCAGGCCGAGGGCCGCCAGGGCCTGATCATCGCTGGCGACATTGGCGATCCCAAGTTCTGTCAGGACGCGGTGGCGCAGGTAATGAAGGAACTCGGCAAGCTCGACATTCTGGTCAACAACGCCGCCGAGCAGCACCCGCAGGAAAACCTCACCGACATCACCCCGGAGCAGCTCGAACGGACCTTCCGCACCAACATTTTCGGCATGTTCTACCTGACCCAGGCCGCCCTGCCACACCTGCAAAAAGGCGCCGTGATCGTCAACACCACCTCGGTCACCGCGTATAAGGGCAGCCCCGAACTGCTCGACTACTCCAGCACCAAGGGCGCCATCCTCGCCTTTACCCGCAGCCTGTCGCAAAACCTCGCCGACAAGGGCATTCGCGTCAACGCCGTGGCGCCCGGCCCCATCTGGACGCCGCTCATTCCCTCCACTTTTGACCAGAAGCGGGTGGCCGAGCACGGCAAAAAGACCCCGCTCGAGCGCCCCGGCCAGCCCGCCGAAGTCGCGCCGAGCTACGTGTTCCTCGCGTCGGAGGACAGCAGCTACATCACCGGGCAAGTCCTGCACCCCAACGGTGGGGACGTGGTCAACGGCTGACACGGCAGCAATAAAAAGGCCAGCGAGGGAAATCCTCCTGGCTTTTTTTCTGTCTGAACTCAGCGGTGCTGGTTGCGGCTGTCCTCGGGGGTGCGGTTGTCCTCCTGATCGGGGAATTCGTCGCCGCGCACCCGGTAGTAGCGCCGCAGCCACTGCCCCAGCCCGCTCAGGTCGGGAAACAGGGTCCGCTCGGTGATGTTCGCCTGATCGAGCCGGTCGCGCACTTCCCACTTCAGCTCGGCGGGCAGCAGCACACGCCGGGCGGCGCCGTCGTATTGGCCCAGCCACGTTTCTAGGTCGTCCTCGGGGTTGGACAGCATGGAAAACAGCGCCGACTGCTGCACGATGCGCTGGTCGAGCGAAGGTGGCTCCAGAAACATCAGGAAAGGGCGCCCGCTTTCACGCTCCATGCGTTCGAGCCAGTGGATGTCGGCGTCGAAGCTCAGGCCCTGAAGCCTCTCCCCCGCGCTGAACGTCGCCAGCATGTCGGTGGTAAACACACTGCTGCCCTAAACACACTGCTGCCCTCATGCCGCAGCAGGTGCGAGAGCGGCCCCGGCAGCGCGGCGTTGGTCGTCGCCATGTCAAGCATCCAGATCACGCCGTCTTTGTCGTAGTCGCGCTCCTCGGCGGTGGCAAAGTGCAGCGCGACAAGCGGCGAATAGCTCCAGTCGAGCAGCCGGGTCGGCAACCCGTGGTGCTGCCCGAGCGCCAGCCAGTACCACAGCACATTCTCGGTCTGCACGTTCGCCTGCGTGTACTTGCGAAACGCGCGTACCAGATGCCGCTCGATATCGCGCGTTTCCCCGGCGAGGCGCTGAAGCGAGGTCGTCAACCGGGCAGCGCGGCCCTGGCCCCGAAACACGTAGGGCGAGCGAAAACGCCGCAGCTCCGCGTTCCAGGAATTCTGGTTGAGCACCTCAAGCAATTCGAGCCAGCTGGCAACCCGAATGTCTTCCACGGCCTTTACTCCGCGTTGCCCTGTTCCGGCTGGCCCTGCAAGCGGCGGAAAGTCGCCAGCGCCTGCGCCACCACCTGGTCCATGTTGTAGTAGCGGTAGGTCGCCAGGCGGCCCACGAAGGTCACGTCCTGGGCGGCGTCAGCGAGCGCCTCGTACTTCTTGTACAGCTCGGCATTTTCGGGGCGCGGCACCGGATAGTAGGGGTCGCCCTCGGCGCGGGGGTACTCGTACACCACGCTGGTCTGGTGGTGCCGCTGCCCGGTGATGTGCTTGAACTCGCTCACGCGGGTGTAGGCGTAGTCGTTGGGGTAATTGACGGTGCCGGTGGGCAGCAGTTGCTCGGTGTCGTGCGTCTCGTGCCTGAATTCCAGGCTGCGGTAAGGCAACTTGCCGTAGCAGAAGTCGAAAAAGGCGTCCACCGGCCCGGTGTAGATCATGTGCTGGAAGGGAATGAAGTCCGCAATTTCGCGGTAATCGGTGTTCAGCATGACCTTGATATTCGGGCTGCTGAGCATGTTCTGGAACATCCGGGTGTAGCCGTGCAGCGGCATCGCCTGATAGGTGTCGGCGAAGTAGCGGTTGTCGCGGTTGGTGCGCGTAGGCACACGGGCGGTCACGCTGGCGTCGAGTTCGCTGGGGTCCAGGCCCCACTGCTTGCGGGTGTAGCCGCGAAAAAACTTGTTGTAGAGGTCGCGGCCCACTTTGCTGACCACCACGTCCTCGCTGGTGCGAACCTGCTCGACTTTTTCGGCCACCGACGCGAAGAATTCCTCGACCTGAAAGGACGTGAGGTTCAGCCCGTAGAGCCGGTTCACGGTGTCGAGGTTGATGGGAATGGGCAACAGTTGCCCGTCTACGCTCGCCAGCACGCGGTGCTGATAGGGCCGCCACTCGGTGAAGCGCGACAGGTACTCGAACACGTCTTTCGAATTGGTGTGGAAAATATGCGGCCCGTAGGGGTGGATCAGCACGCCCGCGTCGTCGTAGCAGTCATAGGCATTGCCGCCGATGTGTGGCCGGCGATCCACGATCAGGACGCGCTGCCCGCTGCTGGCCAGGCGCTCGGCGAGCACGCTGCCTGCAAAACCCGCGCCCACGATGAGGTAATCGAAGCCTTTGGACTCCTGTTGTTCGTTCGTTGTGTTCGTCTGCTCGGTCCTTTCGTTCGTCACTGCGCTCGGCAAATCAGTCATCGGCACTCTCGCGCAGAGGGGCCGGGGCCGCGCTCTGCTGGGTCTGAACGGCGCTTTCCATCGCCGCCTGCATCTCATTCCAGGTGCGGTCCCACGACAGCCCAGCGAGGTAGGCGTCGGCCCGCTGCTGGCGCTCGGTGGCCTGCGCGGTGCCGGCTTCGTCCAGTGCTGCCGCACAGGCGGCTTCGAAGGCGTCTACCCCGTCCGCCACGCGCACCATCTCTCCTTCCCCGTAGGGCCGGATCACGTCACGAATGCCGGTCGACACCACCGGCACGCCCGCCGCCAGATATTCGGGCGTCTTGGTCGGGCTGATGAACTCGGTGGACGGATTGAGCGCAAAGGGCAGCAGCGCCACGTCCCAGTGGGCGAGGTACTGCGGCAACTCGGCATAGGTCTTCTGCCCCAGGTAATGCAGGTTGGGCGCCTGCGGCAGCTCGGCGGGATCAATCTTAACCACCGGCCCCAGCAGCACGATCTGCCATTCGGGGCGGCGGCGAGCAAGTTCACCGATCAGGGCGGTATCGAAGCGCTCGTCGATCACACCGTAAAAGCCGAGACGCGGACGCGGCAGCTCACGCTGGTCCGCTGGATCTGCTAGATCTTGCCGCGCCTGTGCGAAGTGCTCGACTTCCACACTGGAGGGAAAAGGATACACATTGCCGTGTTGCAGGCACTTGGCCTCGTACAGACGGTGCCCGCCGGTGAAGACCACGCCGGCCTGCTCAAACAGTTGCTGCTCGCGTTCACGCAGTTCGGGAGGAGCGCCCCTAAAGTTGGCAAGTTCGTCCATGCAGTCATAGACCGTCAGGCGCGGAGTGAGGCCCGCCGCCACCGGCAGCTCCATCGGCGTATAGACCCACAGGTCGTAGGTGTCCAGGCCTTCGCTCTGTACCAGTTGCGTGAGCAGCCGCGCGGTGCGGGCCTGGGATTCTGCTGGGCTGTGCCCAGACTCGACGTGGGGCGTGCAGACCGTCACGCCGCTGGCATCTGTCACCATTTCCAGTCTGTCGGCGTCCTCACCAAACACCGGCTCTTCAATAAAAAACACCCGGCGGGTGCGAGCGGCGCGGGTCATCAAATGTTGCGGCCTCTGAAAAACAAAGTTCCAGCGGAGATGCGAGAGCACCAGCAAAGCCGGAGCCTGGGTTGAGCATGAAGCGACCACAACGGGCCTCCTTCCATCGTGAGGGCGAAATTGTTCAGGTGGGGGGCAAAGTGGACGGAGAGCGTGGCTCATCTTCCAGTCAGGAGCTTAGTGCAAGCGCTGAAATGAGAAGGTGGGATATGTGAGAAATAAAGCACTTTGATGCTCAGATGGGAAAGAGACAAAGAAAATATTGACCTTAACTGGCCCAATGTCATTTAGAAATCCAATTCCACAAAGTGCCACAGGCAGGCAGGAATACTAGGAAAAGAGCGTTTTTGTAAACGATTGAACCCTAGATAAGCGTCACTGACTGCTGCCACATCTACGTGGAGGGCAAGAATTTTCCACAAAGTGCCACAGGCGAGGACTAGGCAAGACAATCCAGGTGGAGCTCGGCGTCAAATTCAGACCTAAAAACCGTGAAGCTCGCCGCCCCACAGTTTTGAGCGAGCAGGAACTCCACAAAGTGCCGCAGGCAGCTCAGGCCTGTTCCCAGGCTTGAATTTGTGCCTGAGCGGCTGCCGTTTCCTTGTTAAGTAGCCCGATGAGGTCCAGACTGCTCACCCGTTCCGCAACATAGAGCGCAGCGGCGCGGTCCCGCAGTTCACGGCGCTCCGCCGTATCGTCGTACTGGCCGAGCAAGATCACATGCGCCGAGCGGGCTTTGCGGGGAACAGTACTGGTTTCCGAGTCGCCTTCTTCGCTCGTCTCCTGAGTGGGCTTAGCTTGAGCACGGGCTTCGTCGGTGGTCTTTTCAGCCACGGTCAGCAGCGTGTCGTACTTGTCCGGCGATTCCAGAATGTCGCTGAGCATCCCAGCGCGGTTACGAATCTTGGAGCGGTAGTCAGTCTGCAACAGGGCTTCTAAGACGCTCACAGCCCTCTGGACGGCCTCCGAGCCATATGCCTGGGCCAGAGTGAGGGCTCGCCCCCCGCTGACCCCGTAGCGGGCCAGGACGGCGATGGCCTCCGGGTCGACTGCCGCGCTTTTGGTGCTGGCAAAGGTGTAGTGCACCATGCGCGTTTTGCCTCGCCCCCGGTATTCCACCTCACGCAGAAAACCTATGGCGATCAATTCCTCGTGCGCTGGCTTGAGCGCCCGCATGACTGTATCGAGACGCATCTCGTGCATCCCCAGATGGGTCGCCCAGGTGTTGAGCGGCACAGCGAAGGCCAGCACCGGCTCCTGGCCGACCTGATCCCGCTGAAAAGACAGCGTGCGGAACAGATTGCGGGTCAGAGGCTGACTCAGTCGCGCCAGCATCTCAAAATCGAGCGGCAAAATGTGTCCGGCCCGGATATTGCTGATCAGGCTGTCGTCAAGCCGGATAGCGAGAAGTGTCTGGGCACGCCACTGCCCGGCATTGGTCACATCCGCCGTATTGTCTTCAGCCCCCAGGCGGACAATCAAACTGAAGCTTACGCTCCGCCACCGGTGGCGGCTGCCGTCATACCAGCTGTCGGTCACGTCGTATGCGGTGTGTTGCAATCGCCGCAACGAAGCTTGCAGATTGCGATAAGCACGGGCACTGGGCGTAATCCCGCTGAGCTGCAAAAGTTCGCGGGTCGTCAGACGAACGGTGTCATCCTGCGGCATCCCCTGCAACACCACAGCGTTGACGAGTCCAAGGAGAACATCGTTGTCCACCCCATGAGGAACCAACGCGTTACGAGGCGCAGTGCAGCGCACGCTGACGCCTCCAATGGCATCGAAGGCAATGTGCCGGGCCCATTCGTAGAGCTCGGTGCGGTTGGGAGCGAGCACCAGGTTCAGCCGTGCCAGATTTGGCTCGTCGTGCCTGAGTGCCAGC